>VGDA01000173.1 GCA_016869915.1 Alphaproteobacteria bacterium | reverse complement strand
GCAACTGGCCGAGGATTTCGTTCCCGTGGAGGCGGCGACGGCCACCGAAGGCCGGGCGCTCGCCCTGGCCGGAACCTTCGACGCCGTCCTGCTCGATGTCGGGCTGCCCGACCTCGATGGCCGCGAACTCTGCCGCGCGCTGCGCGCGGCGGGGATCGCCTGCCCGATCCTCATGCTCACCGGCGCCAACGAGGAGCACGACATGATCTCCGGCCTAGACGCCGGCGCCAGCGACTACGTCACCAAGCCCTTCCGGATAGGCGAGCTGATGGCGCGGCTGCGCGCGCAGCTGCGCCAGCATGCGGCCGCCGAGGACGCCGAATACGCGATCGGCGCATTCCGCTTCCAGCCCGCGCGCAAGCGCCTGGTCGAGGCCGCGACCGGCGCGCGGATCCGGCTGACGGACAAGGAGGCGGCGATCCTTCGCCACCTCCACCGCGCCGCGGGGGAGGTGGTTCCCAGGGATGCACTCCTCGGCGCGATCTGGGGCTATAGTTCCGAGGTCAACACCCACACGCTGGAGACGCATATCTACCGCCTGCGCCAGAAGATCGAGGCCGACGCCGCCAACGCGGCGCTACTGGTGACCGCGCCGGGCGGCTACCGGCTGGTGCGCTGAGGCTCGCCCGTGGCCGCGTTCTCCGTGACGTTCTGGGGCGTCCGCGGCTCGATCGCCTGCCCCGGGCCGGACACGCTGCGCTACGGCGGCAACACCGCCTGCCTCGAGGTGCGCCTCGGCCAGCGCGTGGTGATCCTCGATGGCGGCACCGGGCTGCGTCGCCTGGGCGCGAAGCTCGACCGCGCGGGCGCGGTTGACGCCGACATCCTCTTCACCCACACGCATCTCGACCATATCTGCGGCCTGCCCTTCTTCAGCTCGGTCTACGCGCAGGGCAACCGCTTCCGCCTCTGGGCGGGCCACCTGCTTCCCGCGCACACGCTGCGCGAGGTGCTGGCGGAGATGATGCGCGCGCCGCTCTTTCCGGTGCCGATCACCGTTCTGGGCGCCGAGCTCGAGTTCAACGACTTCGTCGCCGGCAGGCCCATAGACCTCGGCCGCGGGGTGGTCGTGCGCACCGCGGTGCTAAACCACCCCAACGGCGCGACCGGCTACCGCATCGAGCATGCCGGGCGCTCGCTCTGCTACGTCACCGACACCGAGCACGTTCCCGGCCGACTCGACCCGGCCGTGGTCGAGCTGGCGCGCGGCGCCGACCTGCTGGTCTATGACTGCACCTATACCGACGCGGAGTTCCCGCGCTACGCCGGCTGGGGCCATTCGACCTGGGAAGAGGGCGTGCGGCTCTGCGAGGCCGCGGGCGTGCGGCGCCTCGCCATCTTCCACCACGATCCCGCGCATGACGACGCCGCGATGGACGAGATCGCCGCCGCGGCCGAGGAGCGCCGGCCCGGCACGATCGTCACGATGGAAGGGATGACGCTCAACCCGTGAGCCGCCGGCCGTGAGCGCCCCGCCATGAGCGCCCCGCCATGAGCATGCTGCGCCGCCTGCGGCTCGGCGCGGCGACGCTGCTCGGACAGCGGCGCGGCTGGTTCATCCCGCATGTCCATGCCGCCGCCGCCAGCCCGCCCCCGCGCTACGCGGCGATCGAGCCGCTCTTCGCCGCCGCCGCGCCGCGCATGCGCGAGATGCTGCGCGCCGCCGAGGGCTTCATGCCCTGCTACGAGGCCTTCGGCGGCGCGCCGCCAGCGCCGCGCTTCGGCCAGGACTGGTTCCCGCGCCTCGACGC
Organism: Alphaproteobacteria bacterium; assembly: GCA_016869915.1. Taxonomy (GTDB): domain Bacteria; phylum Pseudomonadota; class Alphaproteobacteria; order CACIAM-22H2; family CACIAM-22H2; genus CAIOSQ01. Next base: position 5,687 of record VGDA01000173.1, on the reverse strand, counting down.
AGTGGCCGCCTACGCGATGCTGCGCCAGCGCGCGCCCGCGCGGCTCGTCGAGGTCGGCTCCGGCCACTCGACGCGCGTGATGGCGCGCGCGGTCGCGGATGGCGGCCTCGCGACGCGCATCATCGCCATCGATCCCGCGCCGCGCGCGGACCTCGTCGGCCTGTCCGGGATCGAGTTCCTGCGCATGCCGGTGCAGGACGCGCCGGCCTCGGCGCTCGCGGGCCTTGGCGCCGGCGACGTGCTCTTCGTGGATTCGAGCCACGTGATGATGCCGGGCAGCGACGTCGACCTGCTCTTCAACGGACCGATGGCCGCGCTGCCTGCGGGCGCGCTCGTCCATGTCCACGACATATTCCTGCCCGACGCCTATCCCGCGTCGTGGGAGTGGCGCGGCTACAACGAGCAGAATGTGCTGGCCTGCATGCTCGGCGGCGGCGGGTGGAAGATCCTCTGGAGCTCGCGCTTCGTGGCGACGCGCATGGCGGCCGAACTCGCCGCGAGCCCGCTTGCGTGCCTGCCCATGCCGGCGGGCGCGCACGAGACCAGCCTCTGGCTCGAGCGCGCCTGAGCGCGCGCGCTTTAGCCCGCCTTCGCCCAGTAGTCCTCGAGCATCCGCGAGAGCTCGGCGCGCCGCCGCGCGTCGACGAAGGCCGCCGCGACGCCGTTGCGCGCGATCTCGCGGATCTCCTCGCGCGTCAGTCCGAGCGCCGCCTGGGTCGCGAGGTAGTTGTCGTTCATGTAGCCGCCGAAATAGGACGGGTCGTCGGAGTTCATCGTCACGGCGAGGCCGGCGCGCAGAAGCCGCGCCATGGCGTGGTCCTCGAGCCTGCGCACGACCTTTAGCTTCAGATTCGAGAGCGGGCAGACGGTCAGCGGGATGCGTGACTCGGCCAGCTCGCGCACCAGCGCGGGATCCTCCTCGCAGCGCACGCCATGGTCGATGCGGTCGACGCCGAGCACCTCGACCGTTTCGCGCACGTAGTCGGCGCCGCCTTCCTCCCCGGCATGCGCGACGATGCGGAAGCCCTGCGCGCGGCACTCCGCGAAGACGCGGGCGAACTTGCCCGGCCTGTTGCCGACCTCGGCGCCGCCGAGGCCGAAGCCGACGACCCGGTCGGCGAAGGGCTCCGACGCGCGCAGCGACTCGAAGGCCTCCTCCTCGCTAAACTGGCGCTGGAAGACTAGGATCAGGCCCGTCGTCATGCCGAGCTCGCCGCGCGCGCGCTCCATTGCGCCGCGCACGCCGTCGAACATCGTGCGCACCGATATGCCGCGGCGAAGATGGGCCTGCGGCGCGAGGAAGACCTCAGCGTGCAGGACATTGTCCTCGCGCACGCGGCGCAGGTAGGACCACGCCATGTCGTGGAAGTCGCGCTCGTGCAGAAGCACGCGCAGGCCCGCGTAGTAGATGTCGAGGAAGCTCTGCAGGTTCGCGAAGTCGTAGGCCGCGCGCAGCGAGTCCTCGGACGCGAACCCAATGTCGATGTCGTTGCGGCGTGCGAGCGCGAAGAGCAGCTCGGGCTCGAGCGAGCCCTCGAGATGCATGTGGAGCTCCACCTTGGGCATGCCCTCGACAAGCCTGCGCATCGCGTCGTCCATCCCCGCCCCGTTTCCCGTTGAGAGAGCCGAATCCATGGTACAACAATTGCATCGATTTGCGCGCCGGCATCGGGCCGGAACCGCGGCAGCGCCGCTCGCTCGGCAAGGAACATGCAGCATGACCCGAACCTCCGCCACGTCCCTCGATCGCCGCGGCATCCTCGCCCTTGCCGGCGCTTCCGCGCTCGCCGCCGCCGCGCCCCTCGCGGCACGCGGGCAGGCGCCGCTGCGGCGCGTGAAGATCGCGGTCGGCACGACGAACCTGAACATCGCCTATCCCTGGCTGACGCTTCCGCTCGCGCTGAACTACTGGCGCGAGGAAGGCTACGACGTCGAGATCCTGCCGGTCGGGGCCTCGCTCCAGGCGCTGCAGCAGATGGTCGCCGGCAACGTCGAGTTCGCGCAGCTGAACTCGAGCGTGGTCATCCAGGCCAATGTCGTGAACGACCTGCCCGTGCGCGTGGTCATGAACAACGGCGTCATCGACTGGTCGCTGTCCGTGCTCGACGACGGCCCCATCCGTGGCGTCCGCGACCTCAAGGGCAAGGCCATCGGCGTGTTCAGCCTCGCCACCGGCGGCATCGCCTTTATGCGCTCCTACCTCAGGGCCAACGGGATGAACCCGGACAGCGACGTGCAGCTGATCCCCGTCGGCCTCGGCGCGCCTCCGATCGAGGCGATCCGCACGAATCGCGTGCATGCGCTGCTCTTCTGGGCAGCCGCGCAGGCCGGGTTCGAGAACGCCGGGCTCAAGCTGCGCCACCTGCGCGCCGACGACTGGACCACCTATCCGGACTTCACCTTCTCCACGATGCAGAAGACGGTGCAGGCCGATCCCGCGATGGTCGAGGCGATCGCGCGCGGCGCGGCGAAGGCCACGGAGTTCGTCATGGCGAGCCCCGACTGCCAGCGCCGCATCCACTGGGCGAAGTGGCCGACCACGCGCCCCACGGGCGCGGACGATGCGACGCTCGCGCGCTGGGACCTCAACAACCTAAATGCTCAGCTCGACTCGATGCGCGCCGCGCATGCGCTCAACGGCGGCAAGCTCTGGGGCCGCGCCACGCCCGAGGCCTATGGCCGGATCCAGGACTTCATGAAGGAGGCAGGGCTGGTCACGAAGACCATCGACCCGCGCACCTACATGGTCGGCATCCCGGACTTCTACGAGCGTATCAACCGCTTCGATGCAGCCGCCATCCGCGCCGCGGCCTCTTCCTGCGCCGCGGGATGAGCCTCGGCACGGCCGCGACGCTCATCGCCGCGCGCGTCATTGACAAGACCTACGCGACGCAGGCCGGCGATGACGTCGTCGCCCTCGCGCGCGTGTCCTTCGACGTTGCGCGCGGCGAGTTCGTGACCGTCGTCGGCCCTAGCGGCTGCGGCAAGAGCACGCTGCTCAAGATCCTCGCCGGGATCCTGCGGCGCAGCTCGGGCGAGCTGACGCTCGGCGGCAGGCCGGTGGACGGGCCGTCGCGCGACATCGGCGTGGTCTTCCAGGCGCCGGTGCTGCTGCCCTGGCGCACGGTGATGCAGAACGTGCTGCTGCCGATCGACATCCAGCGCCAGCCGCGCCGCGCCCACGAGGAGCGGGCACGGGCGCTGGTGCGCATGGTCGGGCTCGACGGCTTCGAGAACAAGTACCCAGGCGAGCTCTCCGGCGGCATGCAGCAGCGCGTCGGCATCGCGCGCGCTCTCGTGCACGACCCCAGCCTGCTGCTGATGGACGAGCCCTTCGGCGCGCTCGACGCGATGACGCGCGAGTCCATGAACCTCGAGCTGCTACGCATCTGGGGCGAGAGCCGCAAGACCGTCATGCTCGTGACGCACAGCATCCCCGAGGCCGTGTTCCTCGCCGACCGCGTCATCGTGATGTCGCCGCGGCCCGGCCGGATCAGCGAGATCATCGATGTCGACCTCCCGCGCCCGCGCAGCCTCGAGATGATCAATTCCGCCCCGTTCGGCGTGCATGTCGCCGCCATACGACGCCACTTCCAGTCTCTCGGGGCGCTCGACGCATGAGCGCGCGCGGCGGCACGACCCGGCGGACGGAGATCGGCCTCTCCATCCTGCTCTTCATCGTCTTCGTCGGCGGCTGGGAAGCGGCGGTGCGCGTCTTCGCCGTGCCCGCGATCGTCGTGCCGGCGCCCAGCGCCGTCATGCGCGCGCTCGTGGCCGGGCTCGCAAGCGGCGAGCTGGTGTCGCATTTCTGGGTGACCTTCGCGGAGGTGATCCTCGGCTTCGTCGCGGGCGCGGGCGGCGGCTTCGCCATCGGCGTGATGGTCGGCCTCTTCCCGCTGCTGGAGCGCACGGTCTATCCCTACGTGGTCGCCTTCCAGACCCTGCCGAAGGTCGCGATCGCGCCGATCATCGTCATCTGGTTCGGCTACGGCATGACCTCGAAGGTCGTCATCACCGCGACGATCGCCTTCTTCCCCGTCCTCGCGAACACGATCGTCGGGCTGCGCGCCGTGCCGCGCGAGCAGGTCGAGCTGATGGTCGCCTTCACCGCCTCGCGCTGGCAGGTCTTCATGATGGCGCGGCTGCCGCAGGCGCTGCCCTATGTCTTCGTCGGGCTCGACATCGCCATCGTGCTCTCCGTCATCGGCGCGATCGTCGGCGAGTTCGTCGGCGCGCAGGCCGGGCTCGGCTACCTGATCCTGCAGCGCAACTTCCACATGGACATGGCGGGCGTCTTCGCGATCCTCATCATCCTGTCGCTGATGGGCATCGGGCTTCACCTGCTGGTCAACGCGATCCAGCGGCGCGTCGTGTTCTGGATCGACAGCGCGCACGACAAGGTCATGGGCGCCTGAGCGCGGGCGCAGGCTTCGAGGGGAGGGGGAATGCGATGAGCGAGGACATGCCGAGGGCGGCCACGGCCGAGGAGATGCCCATCCTCGACCTCTCGCCGCTGGTCGCGGGCCAGCCGATCGACGCGCTGGCGCGCGAGCTGCGCCACGCCTGCGAGACGACCGGCTTCTTCTACGTGGCCAACCACGGCGTCCCCCGGAAGGTCGTCGACGACGTCTTCGACGCGACCCGCCGCTACTTTGACCTGCCGCTCGAGGAGCGGCTGAAGCTGAAGATCGACGACCGGTTCCGGCGCGGCTTCATGCCGGAGGGGATCAACCAGCATCCCGGCTACGCGCCCGACATCAAGGAGAGCTACGAGTTCGCGCTCGACCTGCCGCTCGACGACCCCGCGGTCGTGGCCGGGCTGCCGCTGCACGGACCCAACCGCTGGCCGGCGGAGCATCCCTGGCTGCGCGCGGCGGCGGAGGCGTATTTCGCGGAGACGATGGCGCTCGCCAAGCGCCTGCTGCGGGTCTTCGCGCTGAGCCTCGGGATGCCGGAGGCGTTCTTCCTGCAGTACACCCGCAAGCCGATGGTGCAGACGCGGCTCTTCCACTACCGGCCCGCGCCCGCCGACGCGCTCGACAGGAAGGCCTTCGGCGTCGCGCCTCACAGCGACTACGGCATGATCACGCTGCTGACCCAGGACCCGATCGGGGGCCTGGAGCTACGCAAGCGCGACGGCGAGTGGGTGCGCGCGCCCTGGGTCGACGGCACCTTCGTCGTCAACCTCGGCGACATGTTCAAGGTGTGGACCAACGACGTCTACGTGTCAAACCTGCACCGGGTCGTGAACCGGCTGGGCAGGGAGCGCTACTCGATCCCGACCTTCTTCAACCTCGACTACGACGCGCCGGTGCACTGCCTGCCGACCTGCCAGTCGCCGGAGAACCCGCCGCGCTACCAGCTGATCAGGTCCGGCGACTACCTCGTGCAACGCTTCCGCGACGTGCAGAAGTTCGGCGAGCCGGTAGCGCAGCTCGAGGCTGCGGCGGCGCGCGCGTCGTGAGCGCTGCCGCGCCGCTCACTTGTACGGATCCGCCGCGTCGCGCAGGCCGTCGCCCAGGAAGTTGAAGGCGAGGACGGTGACGATGACCGGGACTATGGGCAGCAGCAGCCAGGGATAGAGCGCCACGGCGTTGATGTTCTGCGCCTCGGTCAGCAGCACGCCCCAGGACGTCACCGGCGGGCGAAGCCCGAGGCCGAGGAAGGACAGCGCCGGCTCCGCAAGG
>VGDA01000172.1 GCA_016869915.1 Alphaproteobacteria bacterium | reverse complement strand
GTTTCCAGGACGCGGTCGAGATCCGCCGAACAGGACACTCGGCAGCCCGGGCAGGCTATCAGGCATGACGACGCGAAGCATCGCCGCGCAGTGGGCGTGGGCGCGATCGGTGGCGGCATCGAGGCGGCACGCGCGACATGGCTCTTCCCCGAGGCGGTCGTGCGCCACGTGCCCCGCTCCTGCACCGCGCGCCGGGACACGACCCGGGCAAGTCGCCCGCGCAAGCCATGGCGGCGCGGCCGCGCGAGCCGGTACCGGTCGCAGGCCTGGCGGCGCTCAGCCCTTCGCGATGTATTCCTGCAGCTGCTCGATCTCGAAGCGCTGCTGGCCGATCACGGCCTTCACCAGGTCGCCGATCGACAGCATGCCGGCCACCTGCCCCTGATCAAGGACTGGAAGGTGGCGGATCCGGTGCGCGGTCATCAGCTTCATCGCGTGCTCGACCGTCTTCTCCGGATCGATCGTGACCACGTCGGGGGTCATGATCTCCCTGACCAGCGTCGTGCGCGAACTGCGATCGCGCAGGATCACCTTGCGCGCGTAGTCGCGTTCGGAAACGATCCCGACCAGCTTCCCCTCGTGCATCACCGCAAGCGCGCCGATGCCGTGCATGGCCATGTTCGCGATCGCGTCGTAGACGGACGCATCCGGCGAAACCGAGAAGACCTGGTGTCCCTTGTCGGAAAGCAACTGGCTGACGGTGGTCATCGCTGTCCTCCGTGCTTGCGTCTCGCAAGGCGCCGGGCCAGGCCGACGTGCAGGGCCGGTCCCGGGCGCTCCACGGCTGGCATCATCGCCCGGCCTGCGGCCGTGCGCCAGCATCGGACGAACAGGGCCGCGCTCCCCCGCCGCGGGAAAGCTACCGGCCGAATTCGCGGCGCAGGCTCTCCCAGCGGCGACCGGTCTCGCGTCCGCCCTCCAGGTGGCCCTCGGGCGCGAAGATGTATGGCGGGCGCGGCGGACCGGATCGGACCAGCCCCGAGCCGGCCAGCCGGGCATGGGCGATCGGGATGTTGTAGTCGACGAAGTTCTCGAGCTTGCCGCCCGGGAACATCGGCGCCTGCGCCCAGGCCATGCGCGCGGAGATGGCGTCGGCGCGGCCCCAGTCCCTGGCCGCGACCGCCCTTGCCAGCGCGGCGAGGGGCTCGGGGCCGTCGGCGGCGTTTCCGGACCAGCAGGCGAGGGCCGCATCGGGAAACGCCCGCGCCAGCGCGCCCCATTGCGTGTCGATCGGCAGGATGCGCATGCGGCCCTCGACCGCGCGCAGGTCGTCGGCGATCGAGGGGCCGCCGATATGCTTGGCGCCGATCACCGACGGGATACGGCTCAGCGCCGCATAGGTCGACGTGTCGATCTTGGCCTTGAAGGCGAACTGGTTGTCGTAGACGACCAGCGGCACGCCGGGCAGCGCCTCGGCGATGTCGGCGTAGTAGCGGACGATCGCCTGCGCATCGAGCGACATCCACATCGGCCGGCCCAGGAAGAGCCCGTCGGCGCCGGCTGCGAGCACGGCGCGCGCGCGGCGGATCGTCTCGCGCGTGTTGAGGGTCGTGACGCCGGCGAAGACCAGGCCGTTCCCGCGGAGCACCTCGGCGATGCAGCGCGTGAAGTCGCACAATTCGTGCTCGAGCAAGGTCGCGCCCTCGCCGAGGCTGCCATTGGTGAGCAGGATGCGCACGCCGCCGTCGAGCACCATGCGCGCCATGCGCGCGGTCTGGTCTAGGTCGACCGAGTCCTCGCACGACCAGTGATCGGCTCCGGCGACGGACGGCGTCGGCACCATGCCGAGGACGCCGACCAGGTCGCGCGCGGTGACGGACGGATGCGTGGCCATGATCGACGGACCTCCGTTGCTGCAGACCCTGACACGCTGGTCGTTGCCGGACAACCATCGCCGGTCTCCCGTCTCCATCGTGACCAGGGTCGGGAAGGGGATCGCGTGGCCCTTCGCGGCGCAGGAACCGAGTGCCGCGGGCGTCGTCCTGATCCCCGGCCCATGGCCGGGCCTGTTGCTGCCTGGAGCCCTCGCCCCGGCGCCGGTGGCGAGCGCCGCCCTTCGCGCCTCCCCTGCCTCAGCGCTTCGCGCCGCTGTCGAAGACGGCGCCGCCGCGCGTGGACAGGTCCCTGGGCGCCGTCGCGCGCTTCAGGAAGGCGTCGGCGTGGGCCGCGTCGGAGAAGCGCAGCCCCGCCGCGCGCAGCGCGTCGTCCACGACCTTGTCGAGCTTCGTGTAGCGGGGGTGGTGGTGCTCGCGATACGGGTCGTTGCGCGCCGCGTTGTAGCAGCAGATCAGCGTCCAGCGCCGGTCGGGCGAGCGGTTCTGGTCCGAGCGGTGCAGCGTGTTGCAGTGGAAGAAGAGCCCGTCGCCGGGCTCCATCTCGGCATGCACGATCTTCAGCTGCTTCTTCGCCTCCTCGACGCGCACGAGGTCGGCGCCGACCTGCTGGCCCTCGAGCAGTCCGTGGTCGATGCGGCCCATCAGGTGCGAGCCGCGCATGACCTGGAGGCACCCATTGGCGCGCGTCGTGCGGTCGAGCGCGACCATGCACGACGCCATCAGCGGGAAGAGGCAGCCATTGTTGTACCAGTAGCCATAGTCCTGGTGCCATTCCCAGGCGCCGCCCTCGTGGGGCTCCTTCGCCGTCAGCTTCGAATGGTAGTGGTAGACCTCGCCGCCCAGCAGGTCCTCCATCGTGTCGACCATCCGCGCGCAGCGCGCGGCCATGCCGTAGACGCTGTCGCCGGGATGGTTCCACGTCACCATCTTCGTCGCCGCGCCGGTCGCGTCGTGGCGGTCGTAGAAATGCGCGGCGATCGCCGGGTCCTTCTCCATCGCCTCGCGCAGCAGGCGCGTCTCCTCCGCGTCGAAGAGGCCGCGCGCGAGGAAATAGCCGTCGCGCTCGAAGGCGGCGCGCTGCTCGGTCGTCAGGATGCTGGGCATCGTCCTGCGTCCCTCGCCGTCAGCCCGGCCGCTTCGTGCCGGCGGCCTGCGCCTCGAGCCGCGCGTAGTCGTCCTCGGTATGGCCGCGCGAGACCGTCGCCTTGTGCTCGACGCCCTTGAGCAGCGCGACCAGCGCCGCGTTGTAGGGCGTGGGAATCCCGTGGCGCGCGCCCTCCTCGACGATCTTGCCGTTGAGCGAGTCGATCTCCGTGCGCTTGCCGGCATGGATGTGCTGGAGCATCGAGGGACGGCTGAACTTCTTCCAGCAATGCGCCTTGAGCGTCGCGCGGAAATCGGGGTCCGCGAGGGTGATGCGGTTCGCTGCCACCACCGCGAGCAGCTCGTCGATGATGCGGTCCTGGAAGGCGTCCATCGCGGGCAGGCGCGCGATCTCGCCATGGCGCAGCCCGGTCGTGGCGGAGAGCGCATTGACCGAGCAGTTGATCCCGAACTTGGTCCAGATGAGCGAGCGGATGTCCGCGTGGACGCGCGCGTCGAAGCCGGCCTTGGCGAGCTCGGCGGCCACCGCCTCGGTGCGCGGGCTGCCGCCGCCGTCGAGCTCGCCGACCGAGCTCATGGCCATGTGGGTGAGCGTCGTGTGCGCCGGGCCCTGCATCGCGGCCGAGCACATGCTCGAGCCCGCGATGACGCGCGGCTTGCCCAGCACGTCGACCAGGATCTCCACGTTGCCGAGCCCGTTCTGCATCGTGATCGCGAAGCCGCCGGGGGAGAGGACGCGCTTCGCCGTCTCGGCCGCCGCGCGCGTGTTGTTGGTGTCGGTCCAGATCATGGCGAGGTCGGCGCCGAGCCCGTCGGGCGGGGTCGCGCTCGCGGGGATCCTGGTGACATGCGCGCCGCGCACGCCGTCGAGCCTCATCCCGTGCGCGTTGATCGCGTCGACATTCTCGCGCCAGGTGTCGACGAAGGTGACGTCGTTCCCCGCGCGCGACAGCAGGCTCCCGTAGGCGCCGCCCATGGCGCCGGCGCCGATGACGCAGATCTTCATGCCGTTTCCTCCAGGCCCTCTACCCGGCCCCGGCCGGGGCCGCCGTCGGCATCGTCGTGCCTCCGGCCCGTCCTGTCCAATGCCGCGTCGCGCGGCGCACCCGGGGAGGCAGCGCGCCCGTCGCCGCCGGAGATTGACGCTGCTTGGCGCGTCCCGTATTCCGGCCGATGCCATGACAGCCCCGATGATGTCGCCGGACGGCCCCGGCATCCGCATTCCCGCAGGGCGCGGTCGCGCCTGGCCCTTCGAGGAGGCGCGCAAGCTCGTCGCGCGCTTCGCCAAGGCGCCGCCGGCGAAGGGCCACGTGCTGCTCGAGACGGGCTACGGCCCCTCGGGCCTGCCGCATATCGGCACCTTCGGCGAGGTCGTGCGCACGACCATGGTGCGCAACGCCTTCCGCGCGATGTCGGACCTGCCGACGCGGCTCGTCGCGTTCTCGGACGACATGGACGGGCTGCGCAAGGTGCCCGACAACCTGCCGAACCAGGAGATGCTGGCGCAGCATATCGGGCGGCCGCTGACCTCGATCCCCGATCCCTTCGGCACGCATCCCAGCTTCGGCGAGCACAACAACGCGCGGCTGCGGTCCTTCCTCGATTCCTTCGGCTTCGACTACGAGTTCGTGTCGTCGACCGAGATGTACCGCTCGGGCCGCTTCGACGAGACGCTGGTGGCGATGCTGCATCGCCACGAGGCGGTCAGGAACGTGATCCTGCCGACGCTCGGGCCGGAGCGGCGCGCGACCTACTCGCCCTTCCTGCCGGTCTCGCCGCGCACCAACCGCGTGCTGCAGGTGCCGATCCTCGAGGCGAAGCTGGACTCGAACAGCGTCGTATTCCGCGACGAGGACGGCGTGCTCACCGAGGTGCCGGTCACCGGCGGCCACTGCAAGCTGCAATGGAAGGCTGACTGGGCGATGCGCTGGCTGGCGCTTGGCGTCGACTACGAGATGGCCGGCAAGGACCTGATCGATTCGGTGAAGCTCTCCGGGCAGATCTGCCGCGTCATGGGCGGCCAGCCGCCCGAGGGCTTCAACTACGAGCTCTTCCTCGACGCGCATGGCGAGAAGATCTCGAAGTCGCGCGGCAACGGGCTGTCGGTCGAGGAATGGCTGCGCTACGGCCCGCCCGAGAGCCTCGGGCTCTTCATGTTCAACCAGCCGAAGGCGGCCAAGCGCCTGCATTTCGACGTCATCCCGCGCCAGGTCGACGACTATCTCGGCCATGTCGCCAAGTATCCCGAGCAGGCCGGGCCCGACGGCGACCCCGCGGCGAAGGCCGGCCAGCGCCTCGACAACCCGGCCTGGCACGTCCATGCCGGGCATCCGCCGGCGCCGGAGCGCGACGGGCTGCCCTTCAGCGTGCTCATGAACCTCGTCGGCGTCGCGAACACCGAGGACCCGGCGATGCTCTGGGGCTTCATCACGCGCTACGCGCCCAACGCGAGCCCGGCCACCTGCCCGATGCTCGACCGGCTGGTGCGCTACGCGATCGCGTATTTCCGCGACTTCGTGAAGCCGGCGCGGCGCTTCCGCGCCGCCACCGCGGCCGAGCGCGAGGCGCTCGAGGACCTGGCGGCGACGCTGGCGCGCATGACCGCGGGATCGGATTCCGAGGCGATCCAGTTCCAGGTCTACGAGGTCGGCAAGCGCCACGGCCATGCCGCCGACCTGCGCGGCTGGTTCCGCGTGCTCTACGAGCTGCTGTTCGGCACCGAGCAGGGTCCGCGCATGGGCAGCTTCGTCGCGCTGTACGGCGTCGCGGAGACGATCGCGCTGGTCCGCCGCGTCGCCGCGGGCGAAGAGCCGGGCTGAACGACCGGCGTCCTCCGCCTCGGCCCGCGGCGGGCGCCGGACCTTCGCGGGGCGGACCGGCGCGGCGGATGGAGCTCTTCACCGGACGGTAACTATCGCCGTTCTAAGCATGTCCATCGCGAGAGAGGGACCTCACCATGGATACGCATGTTCTGCCGCGGGCGCAGTCTGGCCTGATCACCCCTTCGTACCGGGCGATGCAAGCGGAGTTGCACGCGTCGCGTCCGGATTATGGCGTGGCCTCCACGGCATTCGCTCCCTTGGTCTCCCGGGTCGTGAAGCAGCTGGGCGTGCGCGAGCTGCTCGACTACGGGGCGGGCAAGGGGCGGCTCGGCCAGTCGCTGGCGGGCGAGCATGGGGAAGCCCTGGTCGTGCACCACTACGACCCCGCCATCGAGGCCTGGTCCGCCGATCCGGAGCCGCGCGAGATGGTGGCGTGCATCGACGTGCTCGAGCATATCGAGCCGGAGTGCCTCGACCCGGTGCTCGACGACCTGCGTCGCGTCACGCGTCGCGTCGGCTTCTTCACCATCCACACGGGGCCGGCCGCGAAGGTGCTCTCGGACGGGCGCAACGCCCACCTCATCCAGAAGCCGAGCAAGTGGTGGCTGGAGCGAATCGCCAAGCGGTTTTCCGTCGTCCATCTCTCGGAATACGAGCAGGGCTTCTGCGTGATCGTGGCGCCGCTGCCGGCGGCCTGATCGCCTGCCCGATCGCTTGGCTGGCCGTTCGCGCGGGCAGTGGGCGCGCGGGCAGCTGGCGCGTGCGGCGGGAGCCCGCGGCCGGCACATCGCCGCGCCGGCGACGGCCCCCGCTCGCGACCGCCCCCGCTTGCGTCCGGCTAGTGCGCGAGCCGCAGGTCGAAGAAAAGTATGTCCCGGCGCGCGTCCACGCCCTCGACGTGCTCCACGCCGTGGAAGCACCTGTCGGTCTTCGGGAACGCGAAGAGCGTGTTGGGCACGTAAGGCATCGACACGATGCGCTCGAACTTCGCGAACGGGTGATGCGGGCCGCCCGGGCAGGTGAAGGAGCGGTCGAGCGGCGCATAGATCGACGTGCCGAGATCCGCGCGCTCCGAGCTCGAGGGCAGGTAGATCAGCACCGAGACCACCTTCGAGGGGCTGTCGGTATGCGGCCCGAGCGAATAGGAATCCAGGTCGCGCATCAGGAAGCTCTCGGAGCTCAGCTGGATCCCGGGCGAGTCGGTCCCGATGCCGAGCCGCGGCGCGATGACGTCGTAGAACTTGGCCATGATCCAGTGGCCGAACTCCGGTTCCTTCATCAGGTCGAACACGGAGCGCCAGAACTCGGCGCGCGCGGGCTCGATCGAGCCCTCGGCCATGCGGTCGGGGAACAGGGCGAGGCGCCTCGGGCTGTAGCCCGATCCGACCCGGCCCGTGTCGCGCAGCGGGATGTACTCGCCAGACTCCGGCAGCATCTCCTGGATGCGCGCGTAGAACGACGGCGGGAAGACCTCGTGCACCAGCACGTGGGGGAACGGATAGTTGAAGACCGGCGCGTTCGCGACCCGGTAGACCAGGTGCCGCCTAGCGTCGGAAAACATGCTCGGCCACTCCCTTGAAGGGACCCTCGGCGCGGGTGGCGCGGGCGACCTGCTCCGCATCGATCGCGAAGCCGGCCTCGAGCAGGTCGCGGACGACGATCCGATGTGCCTCGATCGACGGGTTTATCTCGA
>VGDA01000171.1 GCA_016869915.1 Alphaproteobacteria bacterium | reverse complement strand
CTCCTCGTAAGCCTCGCCCGGCGTCGCGCGCTTGCCGGCGTAGTCGTAGTGGAAGTACTCGCGCGGCACCTCCGCGAAGGCGCGCATCACCTCGGCATCCGCCGATCCGAGGCGCTCGCGCAGGTAGGACTGGATCGTGGCCAGCGCCTTGGTGCGTCGCGCCTGGATCGCGCGGAACGACGCCTCGGAGAGCCTCGTCTCGCGGCCCGATGCGCGCATCGCCTCGAGATACGCGGCATGGCTCCAGGCCGGCGCGGGCGGCGGCGCGGCGAGCGCGGGCGCGCAGGTCGCGACGACCGGCAGGCTGGTGGAGGCGGCAAGGAAGCGTCGACGCGTCAGGCTCATCTAGATCCGGTCCCCGGTGGAAGCGCGGGCAGGGTTAGCAGGTAGCAGAACAGCCCGGCAAGCAGCAGCAGCGGCAGGCCGGCGGCGTGGCCGAGGAGGTTGGCCAGCGGCGTCGCGATCACCGAGAAGGCGCCGTTGAGTGCCCAGGCCCATGGCAGCAGCCCCGCATGCTCGGTCTGGAAGCGGTCGAGGCCGATCGGGAAGGGCAGCCCCATCGCGACCGCCAGCGGCGCCACCGCGACGAGGATCGCGGCCGCGCGCGCCCAGGCCGGGAGGTCGACGAGCGCGAGCGTGGCGGGACGCAGGCCCTGGAAGGCGAGCGCGCTCCACAGCGCGATGACGGCGACCGCGATCGCCAGGCCCCGGCGCGGCGTGGCGGCGAAGCGCCCGGCGGCCATCGAGCCGAGCCCGGAGAAGACGAGCATCGCGGTGAGGACGAGCGCGAAGCCGCTGACGCGGTCGCCGAGCAGGAAGGCGGCGTGCTCGATGAGCGCGATCTCGACCAGCAGGAAGCCGAGGCCGAGCGCGGGGAAGTAGACGAGCGCGCGCCCGAGCAGGTTGGCGCCGACCCCCAGCGCGCGGCGCGAGAAGAGCGGCAGCGCCGACACGGCGAGGGCGAGCAGCGTCGCCTGGACGAGGACGGCGGCGTTCACGAGCAGGCCGATCTCCTGCTGCGGCAGCACCTCGACGCGCGCGAGCGCGGCCGGCAGCGCGGCGATGCGCACGACGGGGCTGAGCCAGGCGCGGTCGGCGGTCACCGGCGAGCGATCGAAGGCGTCGACGGGCGCCTCGCCCGCCATCACCAGCAGCGCCTCCTCCGCGACCGCGTCGACCGCGCGGTCCGACGCGCCCGACGTGCCGCTGTCGAGCGACACCGGCGGAAGGTCGTTCCAGACGCCGCGCCCCGGCGCGGTGGCGTCGAGCCCCGGCGCGTACGAGACGTCGAAGCTGCGTTCCTCGCAGAAGGCAAGCAGCCGCGCGAGGCGCCCGGCGTCCCAGGGCGACCGCGACACCAGCACGCGCAGGTTCCACGCGGAGCGGTAGACTACGACATGCGCCGCGGGATCGGCGACGCCGGCGGCGAGCAGCGCCGCGCGCGCGGTGGCTAGCACGCGGACCGCGTAGACCGGCAACTCGCGGATGGAGACCGGGATGGAGAGCACGCCCTGCGGCGCCAGCCTGCCGTAGAGCGAGGCCAGCGCCTCGGCGGCGTAGAGGTGGCGAGCCATGTCGTCCGCGCCGAGCGCGTCGCCGGCTATGGCGACGATGTCGTAGCCGCGCCCGCCCGCCGTCAGCGCGTGGCGGTCGAGCAGGTTCACGCGCGGGTCGGCGGGCAGCGGCGGCACCGGACCGAGCCCCTCGCGCAGGATGCGTGCGACCATCGGCTCGGGCTCGACGACGTCGAGGCGCGCGGCGCCGAGCGCCAGCGCCTCGGCGACGCGGAAGCCGCCGGAGCTGCCGATCAGGAGCATGGACGGCTTCTCGACCAGCGCATGCGGCGCGGCGTCGAGCGCGGCCGGCGCGTAGCCCGCGGACAGCGCCTCGCCGGGCAGCGCCGCGATTCGCGCGCCGTCGCGATAGAGGCCGAGCGCGCGCGGCGGCGGCGGCATGCCCATCGAGCCGGCGTTGTTGGAGATGTCGATGTCGGGGCGCTCGGTGAAGTTGTCGAGCAGCTGGTAGAGGCCGCGCGGCGAGCGCAGTTCCGCGAGGACGCGCCCGTCCGGGACGTTGAGCGGCGCGAAGATCGCCTTGTACTCGCTGGTCGCGGGGCGCGCGAGGCCGAGCACGGCGCCCGCGCTCGCGGCGAGCAGCGCCAGCGCGGCGAGCGACAGGGCCACCGGCCGCCGCGACGGCGTCAGCGCCGCCGCCAGCGCGAGAGCGGGCAGCAGCGCGGGCACGAGGTCGAAGGGATGCAGCGCCCACATCGCCGCCAGCGCCAGCGCCGCGCCGAGCCCGGCGCCGAGCAGGTCGAAGCCGTAGACGCGACCGACGTCGCGCGCATGGACGACGAAGTTGAGGCTGACCGCGAGCCCGGCAAGGAAGAAGAAGGGGAAGAGCGCCGCGTAGTAGCCGAGGATGCCCATGAACTCGGCGGCGGCCGTGGCCGGGTTCTGCAGCGCGAGCGGGTTGAACGCGTTGAGCGTCACCGCGATCCAGCCGCCCGCCCCCGCTGGCAGCATGGCGAGCGGCAGCGCGGGCAGCATCCAGCCGGCGTTGCGCAGGAAGGCCTCGCGCCCCAGCACCATGACGACGCCGCTCACCGCGAAGCCGGTCATCGCGATGGAGATGATCCAGTAGCCGTACTCGGACCAGCTCGCGACCGCGAAGTACCGGGTGAGCGCGATCTCGACGCCCACGGCCGCGAAGGCGACGAGGAAGAGCGGCAGCAGCGCGCGCGCCGCCACGCGGTCGCCGGCGCCGCGCTTTACCACTGCGCCCGCCCCGAGCAGAACGCCTCGAGCAGCGCGTTGAAGCGCTCGGCGCGGTCGACGAAGAGCGCGTGGCCCGCGTCGGCGAAGACCTCGACGCCGGCATCGGCATGGCGCGCCTTCACGGCATCCCCCTGCGCCGCGAAGCGCGGCCGGATCGCGTAGAGGACCGGACGGCGCGTGGCGTAGAGCGCGTCGCGCCAGTATTCGCGCGGGCGCTGGTAGGAGAGCAGCTTCGCCTGGGCGTCGTAGGGCGTCGCGAGCGCGGCGCGGGTGACGGCCTCGAGATAGGCGGGGTCCTGCGGCGTCGCGTACATGGCCTTCACGAAGCTGGCCATCGTCTTCTCCCGCTCGGCGCGCAGCGAAGGCAGGAAGGTCGAGGGGCGCGACGGCGCCGGTGGCGTGCCCTCGCCCACCGAGTTGTCGACCAGCACGAGGCCGGCGATGCGCGCGTCGCCGTGCTCCTGGACGAAGGCGAGGCTGTCGAGGACGCCGAGCGACCAGCCGACAAGGACGACGCGGTCCGCGGCCAGCCGCTCGATCGCCTCGCCGATGTCGCGGCCGCGGCGCGATGGCTCGTGCCCGCTGCGAGCGACCTGCGAGCGGCCCTGCGAGCGCGGGTCCATCGCCACCGTGCGCCAGCGCGGCGACAGGCCCGCGAGCTGCGGCTCCCAGATGAAGGCGGGCATCGACCAGCCGGGGACGAAGAGGATCGTCCGCCCCTGCCCGGCCTCGAGGTAGTGGAGCCTGACCTTGTCGCTCGTGACGAAGTGGCCGCTGCGCGCGACGGAGCGCGGCTGCACGGGCGGCGCCGGCGGCGGGGGCGCCGGGGCGCGCGGCTCGGCGCGCTGCTGGGCGCGCGCGGCCAGCGGCGCGCCGATGGCAAGCGCGGCGGCGGCGAGCGCGCCACGCAGCGCAGTGCGCCTGCGCAAATGGCTGCGCGGAGGATGGACGCCCGGGAACATGAGGGGGCGCAGGCTCGCATCCCCGCGCACGGCGGGAAAGCGGCTTCGGCGCTCAGCGCAGCAGCAGGGCCGTGGCGTAGAGGCCGGCGGCGAACACGGTGTGCGACGCCACGTTGAGGAGCCTGACCTGCCACGCGTTCGCGCGCTTCGACGCCGCCCAGCCGGCGCCCATGCCGGGCTGCAGCAGGAACCAGCCCGCGCCGATCGTGACCATGCCCAGGATCCAGGCCGGCAGGAAGGTCGGCTCGCGCGTCCAGGCCGGCCCCGCGAGCAGGACGAGGATGCCCGCGTAGAGGATGCCGACCGCGTAGTGCGCGATCCAGCCCGCGGCGAGCTCGTTGCGCCAGGGCGCGGCAGCGCCGATGTCGTCGTGGAATACCTTGCCGCCGGACAGGTGGCAGAACCAGCGCCCGACCAGCGCCCAGTTCGGCAGCGGGATCCCGAAGACGCGGTTGAGCAGGATGGCCCAGATGTCCATGGCCGCCGTCCCGCCGATGCCGATGGCGAGCGAGCGCCAGAGGAAGTCCGACATGTCCGCTGTTCCCCCGCCGGTCCTGCGTCGCTGCGCGCGCCGCCGGCCGTCGGCGCGTCGCCATGTCCCGAGGCGCGTAGCATCCCCCGCGCGGCCGGCGACGGGCAAGCGCGCTCAGCGCCCCTCGGCGGCGAAGGCCTCCATGGCCGCGGTGATCGCCGCCCGCGTCGCGGCGAGTTCCGCCTCGCCATGCGCGGTCGAGACGTACAGGAGGCCGCGCGGCAGCGCGATCGCGCCGGCGCGCAGCATCTCGCCGGTGAGGCGCAGCACGAGGTCGCGGTCGGCGCTGGCGATGTCGGCGAAGCGCTCCATGCGCTGCACGCCGGCGAAGAGCTGCAGCGCTCCGGTCACGTGGGTCGCGCAGACGCGCGCGCCGGTGCGCGCGGCCTCGGCGGCGACATGCGCGGACAGCCCGGCCGCGGCGGCGGCGAGGCGCTCGTAGACCGCGGGGCCGCCCTCGCGCAGTTCCTTGAGGCAGGCGACCGCGGCGGCGACGCAGGCCGGGTTGCCGTTGAAGGTGCCGCGATGCAGCAGCCGCCCGTCCATGAGCGTCGACATCGCCGCGCGCGTGCCGGAGACGGCGCCGATCGGGAACCCCGCGCCGAGCGCCTTGCCCAGCACGCAGATGTCGGGGGCCACGCCCCACGCCTCCTGCGCGCCGCCGAGCGCGACGCGGAAGCCGGTGACGACCTCGTCGAAGACCAGCATCGCGCCGTGGCGCCGCGTCGCGGCGCGCAGCCGCTCGAGGAAGCCCGGCGGCGGCGCGAAGCATCCCGCGTTCATCGCCGCGGGCTCGACGAGCACGGCCGCATAGCTGCCGTCGAGCGCGGCCTCGACCGCGCCGGCGTCGCCCCAGTCGAAGAGCACGAGGGCTTCCGCGGCGCGCGGATCCTGTCCCAGCGCATCGGGCCCGTCCCGGCCGGGACGGCCCGCGACGTGGACCGAGTCGAACCAGCCATGGTAGTTCGAGCGGAACTTCGCGACCTTGAGGCGCCCGGTGCCCGCGCGCGCCACGCGCAGCGCGAGGTGGATCGCCTCGCTGCCGGTGCTGACGAAGGCGCTGACCTCGGCGGAGGGCACGCAGGCAGCGATCAGCTCGGCCAGTTCCGCCTCGCCGCGATGGACGCTGGCGGTGCGCAGGCCGCGGGCCAACTCCGCGTGGACCGCCGCGATCACGCCGCCCGGCGAATGCCCGAGGATCAGCGGTCCGTAGCCAAGTCCATGATCTACGTAGGAATTCCCGTCGACATCGACGACGCGGGCACCCTCCGCGCGCTCGATCGCCAACGGGACCGGCAGTTGGTTCGCGCGAGGCGTGGACGAGACGCCGAAGGCGACATGGCGCAGGGCCCGTGCGCGATGCGCGCGCGAGCCGTCGAAGCGCCGCTCGCGCTGGCGGTCGTCCCGGGAGCCATCCATCGCCTGCGTCCCCTCTCCCGCTTCAGGTATCAAGGATGATACAAATACGCAATGCGCGCGACGCCGCGCCCGTCGATGCGCGGGGGCCGCGGCGCGCGGAAGGAGCGGACGGCATGGCGATGCGGCGCGGCGCGGCGGTGGCCGCGGAACTCTCCGGCGGCGGCGCGGACATGGTGCCGCTCTACCACCGCATCTACGTGGTGCTGCTGCAGAAGCTCACCGACGGGTCCTATCCCGAGGGCCACGCGATGCCCGGCGAGGACGAACTCGCCGCGGGCTTCGGCGTTTCGCGCGTGACGATCCGCAAGGCGATCGAGCGGCTGGAGCGCGAGGGCCTGGTCCTGCGCCAGCGCGGGCGCGGCACCTTCCCGCTGCCGCCCCGCGACGGCGCGCACCCGGCGCAAAACCGCATCCTGCGCGACCAGATCTCGCTTGCGGCGCGCACGCGCGTGACCGTGCTCGAGCACGCGATGGCACGCATGCCGCGCCGGGTCGCGGCCGCCCTCGGAGCCGAGCCCGGCGCGCCGGCGCTGCGCATCGTGCGCGTGCGCCACGACGCGCGCTCGCCGATCTCGCACACGACCTGCCACCTTTCCGCCGACCTCGCGCCGCTCGTCCCGCGCCGGCGGATCTCGTCGCTGCCGATCTCGGCGACGCTCGCAGCAGCGGGGCTGCGGCTCGCGCGCTTCCGCGAGCGCATCACCGCGACGCTCGCCGACACGCAGGTCGCGCGGCACCTGGGCGTCGACGTCGGCACGGCGCTGATCGCGATGACCAGGCTTGTCGAGGACGAGTCCGGCCGGGTCGTCGAGCTGCTGCAGGCACTCTACCGCCCCGACCGCTACGAGTACCGCGTCGAGTACACGGCCGAAGGCGCGCGCGACGACGCGCCGTGGCGAGCGGCGATCACCGACAACCGCGGCTGAGGCGCGGCCTCAGCGCCGGATGAAGGGGTTCGGGATCTCGAGCGCGGTCGAGATCCAGACGCTCTTGACCTCCATGTACTCGCGGATGCCCGCGATGCCGCCCTCGCGGCCGATGCCGCTCATCTTGAAGCCACCGAAGGGCGAGGTCGTCGACGTCGAGCGGTAGTTGTTGACCCAGACCGTGCCGGCGCGCACGCGGTCCGCCATCGCGAGGGCGCGGCGCATCGACTGGGTCCACACGCCGGCCGCGAGGCCGAACTGCGTGTCGTTGGCGATGCGCACGGCGTCGTCCTCGTCGCGGAAGCGGATGACGGCCAGCACCGGGCCGAAGACCTCCTCCTGCGCGATGCGCATGTCGTTGCGAACGTCCGCGAAGATCGTCGGGCGATAGAAGAGCCCGTTCGGGTAGCCGGGCACGCTCGCGGGCTCGCCGCCGGCGACCAGCCGCGCGCCCTCGCGCCGCGCGATTTCGCCGGACGAGAAGGCGCGGTGCGCGGCCTGCGCCGCGCGATCGACGTCCACGGCGTCGGCGCGATGGCGGCGGAGGTCGGGTCGAGGGACAGCGGATCGACGGTCATGGGACCTCCCACCGGGCTCGGTCGCGGCGATGCTGGACCAGCATTGTACTATTAACAATACAATTAGGCGGCGCCGCGCGCGCTGCGCTAAGAATGAAGCAGGGAAAGGCTGCAGGGGGCCGGCCGGAGGGCCCGGCGACGGTGCGCCCTGCGCAAGGAGAGGGATCGTAGATGATGACGACGAGATCGATGCTTTCGGCGGCCGCCATCGCGGCCGCCCTGCTCGCCGCGGCGCCGGTAGCGGATGCGCGCGACCTGACC
>VGDA01000170.1 GCA_016869915.1 Alphaproteobacteria bacterium | reverse complement strand
GGCGGCGCGGCGCGGCGCGGCGCGACCGCTGGCCTTCGCCCTGGCCGCGCGGCGCGCGGGCAGCTCGTCGCGGAGCAACTGCTCGAAATAGGCGATGGTCCGGCGCAGGCCGGCCTCGAGCTGGATGCGCGGCTCCCAGCCGATCGTCCTGCGCGCGAAGGAGATGTCGGGCTTGCGCTGCATCGGGTCGTCCGCGGGCAGCGGCTTGCGCACCATCTTCGACTTCGAGCCGGTGAGCTCGATGACCTTCTCCGCCAGCTCGCGGATCGTGAACTCGCCGGGATTGCCGAGGTTCATCGGGCCGGTGACCTCGTCGGGCGTGTTCATCAGCCGCACGAAGCCCTCGACCAGGTCGTCGGCGTAGCAGAAGGAACGCGTCTGCTGGCCGTCGCCGTAGATCGTGATCGGCTCGCCCTTCAGCGCCTGGACGACGAAGTTGGAGACCACGCGCCCGTCGTTGGGATGCATGCGCGGGCCGTAGGTGTTGAAGATCCGCGCCACCTTGATGCGCAGCCTGTGCTGGCGGTGGTAGTCGAAGAACAGCGTCTCGGCGCAGCGCTTGCCCTCGTCGTAGCAGGCGCGCGGGCCGATCGGGTTGACCGCGCCGCGATAGCTCTCCGGCTGCGGGTGGATCTCCGGGTCGCCATAGACCTCCGAGGTGGAGGCCTGGAAGATCTTCGCCTTCACCCGCTTGGCGAGGCCCAGCATGTTGATCGCGCCGTGCACCGAGGTCTTGGTCGTCTGCACGGGATCGAACTGGTAGTGGATCGGCGAGGCCGGGCAGGCGAGGTTGTAGATCTCGTCGACCTCGACGAAGAGCGGCATCGTGACGTCGTGGCGCATCAGCTCGAAGCGCCGGTCGTCGAGCAGGTGCGCGACGTTCTGGCGCCGGCCGGTGAAGTAGTTGTCGACGCAGAGCACCTCGTGCCCGTCCGCCAGCAGCCGCTCGCAGAGATGCGAGCCGAGGAAGCCGGCGCCGCCGGTGACGAGGATGCGTTTCGCGAGTGCCATGGGGCCTGTGCTCCGGGGGTTTGGCCGCCCGGCCTCGAGCCGGGGCGGCGGAGATAAATCCCGGGGCTGCCGGGACGTCAAGCGCGCGCCCTCGCGCCGGTCAGGGCGCGGTGCGCAGGAATTCGACCCGCTCGCCGTCGAGCGCCAGCGCCGTGAGCACGCCGCTGGCATAGGCGCCGGTGTCGATGGCGATGCGGTTGGGGTGGATCTCCGGCTCCTCGACGATGCTGTGGCCGTGGACAACGACGCATCCATGGTCGCTATTCGAGGAGAGGAAGGGCCGCCTGATCCAGAGCAGGTCGTCCTCGACCTGGTCCCCGGGCGCGACGCCCGGCCGGATCCCGGCATGGACGAAGAGGTAGTCGCCCTCGCGCCGCATGCGGCCGAGCCCGCGCAGGAAGGCCAGGTGGGCGGCGGGCAGCGCGGCGCGCAGCGCCTCGCGCGCCCGCAGCACCGCCGCCGGCGGCGCGGCGCGCAGGGCCTCCGTGCCAGCGACGCCGTAGCTGGCGAGGGTCGCCGCGCCGCCATTGGCGAGCCAGGGCGCGGCCTCGCCCGGGTCGTCGAGGAAGGCGAGCATGAGCTGCTCGTGGTTGCCGGCGAGGCAGGCGCGCTCGAAGCCCGGCGGCGGCGGCGCGCAGAGATGGTCGAGGACCGCGCGCGATCCCGGGCCGCGATCGACATAGTCGCCGAGCATCACGACCAGCCTGCGCGCGGCGGACCGGCGCGCGGCATCCGCGCGCAGCATCCCCTCCAGCTCACGCAGCCTGTCGTCGCGGCCATGGACGTCGCCGATCGCGTAGACGACGAGGCCGTCGGGCACGCGCGGCGGGCGGCGCGCCGCCCCGCGCAGCGCCGCGGCCAGGCGGGCGAAGGGCATCGCGCGCGGCCTCAGGCCGCGAAGCGCGTGCGGCCGCCGCGGTTCTCGATGATGTTGACGAGGGCCGCCACGACCCGGCGGTCGACCAGGCGGCCGGCGTCCTTCTGCACCACGGCCATCGCCTCGTCGATGCCGGCGGCGCTGCGATGCGCGCGCGCGCTGGTCATCGCGACGAAGGCGTTCGCCACCGCGATGATGCGCGCGGGCATGAGGATCGCCTCGCCCGCCAGGCCCAGCGGGCCGGTGCCGTCCCAGCGCTCCTGCGCCTGGCGCAGCGTGTCGACGACCGGGCCGCCGAACTCGATCTTCTCGAGCATGTCGATGCCGTGGCTCAGCGCGTCGCGCACCTGGGCGTGCTCCTCGTCGCTGAGCCGCCCGGTCTTGGTCAGCAGGGCCTCCGGCACCATGGCCTTGCCGAGGTTCATCAGCCGCCCGGCGGTCTCCGTCGCCTCGACCAGCTGGTCGGGCAGGTCGAGCTCGGCGGCGATCTCGCGCGCGATCGCGGCCACGCGCTTGGAGTGGTTGGCGGCGTAGGGATCGCGGCGGTCGACCAGGCGCACGAGGACCTCGACGAGCTCCTGCAGGTTGCGCGCGCGCGTCTCGCGCTCGACCACGGCCTCGGTGATGTCCTCCTCGACGACCAGCATCGAGACCGTGCCGTCCTCGTTCTTGACCGGGATGTACTCGGCGTTGATGACCTTGAGCCTGCCGTCGGTCTCCGTGCGCTCGACGACGCCGTGGGCCTTGCGCTTCTGCAGCACGGTCCTGAGCGCGTCCTCGTAGCGCCGCGCGCCGGCGGGGCCGAAGACCGCGCCCAGCCGCTTGCCCTCGATCGCCGCGCCGTCCTCGCCGAGGTCCTCGGAGAGGCGGCGATTGACGAAGCTCACGCGACCGCCATCGGCGACGATGAAGATGCGCGCGAGCTGGCTGTCGGTGACGAGGCGCAGCAGGGCGCTCTGCGCCTCGAAGCGGCGCGCCATGTCCTGCGCGACCTGGGCGGCGGCGCTGGCGCGGCGCGAGGCGCCGTGGCGCCACACCGCGACGAGGCCGGCGGCGAGCACGCCGGTGCCCAGCAGCAGCAGCGTCAGGAGCTGGCGCAGGCGCGAGTCGGATTCGCCGAGCACCTCGGCGCGCGCGACCTTGAGCGCCACCGTCCAGTCCGCCATGCCGGGCACGAGCTGCGAGGCCACGACGACCTCGCGGTCGGCGACGTCGCGCAGGATGGCGAAGCCGGTGCCCGCCTGCACCGCGAAGACCTCGGCGACATCGGCGGGCTGCATGGCGATGCGGCGCGCGAAGGGGCGCGTGCCATCGCGCATCGGCGACATGACCTCGACGACCGCGCCGGCGCGGCGCAGCAGCAGCGTCTCCGCGCTGCGCTCGGCCATGCGCGGGCGGTCCAGCAGCTGGAAGAGCTCGGGCTCGGCGTCGCGCAGCCCGAAGAGCACGCCGACCGGCGGCGCCCCAGTCTCCCCCTGGATCGCCGTCACCGGCGCCGCGGCGACGAAGAGCGCGTGCCCGCCGGGTCCCGGCACCATGTCGCTGACCGGCCCCTTGAGCGCGGCCTCGGCGAGCGCGAGCAAACGGCCCTCGAGGGCCGGCGACTCCGCGGTCGAGAGCAGCGGGCGCAGCGTGGCGTCGAGGACGGTGAAGCCGATGCCGGCATTCGCGCCGCGCTGCAGGTTGGCGTTCACCGCCACGCCGGTGCGCGGCGCCACGTAGCCGAGCCGCTCCGCGGCCACCGCGAGGAGGCTGCGCACATAGGTGACTTGCGAGGCCTCGTCGGTCACCTGGCCGCGGTCCCCGCCGACCATGGCGAGCTCGGTGAGGAAGAGCTGGATGGTCTGGTTCTCGGCGAGGCCCTTGGCGGCCTCGGCCTGGCGCATGGTCCAGTCGCCCACGGCGCTGGCGCGCGCGTCGGCGGTCGAGCCCAGCCGCAGCGCGAGGCTGCGCTGGTCGCGCTCGCGCTCGACCGCGACGATGCGGAAGGCGCCGAACATGCCGCCGGCGAGGATCGCGACAACGACGGCCGCGGCCACCAGGACCCAGCGGTCCAGGCGCGCGGCGGGTACCGCCGGGACCGGCCCGGCTGTCTTCTCTCCGCTCATCTGGCCATTTCCTCCGGTGCATCATCGCCCGCCGCGCGATCCAAGGGAAGGACGGACAGGGCGCCCGCGTTGCCGGGACGATGACCAGGCATGGCGAGGCGATCGACGTCCCGGGCCGGCCCGCCGGCGCGCCGCGCGCGGCTTCCGCGAGGCCATGGCGCCGCGCGGCCGGGCGCGCTAGTTCTCTGGATCCGCGCCGGGCGGGACTTCCGCGCCCGGCCATCGCCCAAGCCGCAAGCCGGACCCGCATGGCCCGCCGCCTCGTCGCCGCCGACCTCGTCACTCTCGCGACCGGCGTCGTGCGCGCGCTCGACCCGCTGGCCGTGGCCATCGCGGCCTGGATCGCCTACTGGGCACGCCACGGGACCTGGGACCTGCCGGACCTCTACGTCATCGCGGTCTCGGTCGCCTGCGTGCTGACGCTCAACGTGATGCACCTCGCGCGCGTCTACGACTTCGAGACGCTCTCGCGCCCGGCGCTCCAGGTCGGCCGCCTCGCGATGGCCTGGGCGGTGGTCGTCCTGATGCTGATCGCGCTCGCCTACTTCACGCAGACCTCGCTGGCCTTCAGCCGCGCCTTCGCCCTCGGCTGGGTGGCGATCAGCTTCGGCCTGCTGCTCGTGGTCCGCGTGCTCTTCCTGCTGCGCATCGACACCTGGCGGCGCGACGGCAGGCTGTCGCTCGACGTCGCGCTGATCGGCTCGGGCGCGCTCTGCGCGCAGCTGGTCCGCCACCTGCACGAGCAGGGTGGCGGGCGCTACCGGATCGCCGGCGTCTTCGACGACGCGCCCGTCGACGGCACGAGCTCGGTGGAGGGCTATCCGGTGATCGGCACGATCGACGACCTCGTGCGCCTCGCCCAGGTGCGCACCTTCGACGAGGTGGTCGTCGCCGGCCCGCATGCCGGGACCGGGCTCGCCGCGGTGATCAAGAAGCTCAAGGCCGTGCCGGTCAACGTCAAGGTCTGCCCCGACCACGTGGGCTGGGCGCTGCCCACGGTCGGCTTCCACATGCTGGGCGGCATCCCGATGCTCGCCGCGCTGGAGCGGCCGCTCTCCGGCTGGTCGCTGGTGGTGAAGGCCATCGAGGACCGCGTGCTCGCCAGCTTGGCGCTCGTCCTGTTCTCGCCGCTGCTCGCCGCGATCGCGATCGCGATCCGCATCGACAGCCCGGGCCCGGTGCTATTCCGGCAGAAGCGCTACGGCTTCGCCAACAACGAGTTCACGGTCTTCAAGTTCCGCACCATGCGCCACCGCCCCGTCGAGGAGGCCGGCGTGCCGCAGGCGACGCGCAACGACCCGCGCATCACGCGGCTGGGCGCCTTCCTGCGCCGCACGAGCCTCGACGAGCTGCCGCAGCTGCTCAACGTCCTGAAGGGCGACATGTCGCTGGTCGGGCCGCGCCCGCACGCCGTGGCGCACAACGTGCAGTTCGCGCAGGTGATCGACGACTACCTCAGCCGCCATCGCGTGAAGCCCGGCATCACCGGCTGGGCGCAGATCAACGGCCTGCGCGGCGAGACCGACACGCCCGAGAAGATGCGCGTGCGCGTCGAGCACGACCTGCACTACATCGACAACTGGTCGCTGCTGCTCGACCTCAAGATCCTGCTGCTGACGCCGTTCCGCGGCTTCATCAACAAGAACGCCTACTGAGGCGCAGCCCGCGCCCGGGCCTGCCCGCGCTCAGGCCTGCTCGCGGGGCGCGTGCTTGGCGAGGATCCGCTGCAGCGTGCGGCGATGCATGTTGAGGCGGCGCGCCGTCTCGGAGACGTTGCGGTCGCACTGCTCGAACACGCGCTGGATGTGCTCCCAGCGCACGCGGTCGGCCGGCATCGGGTGGTCGGGCGGCGGCGGCAGGGCGCGGTCCCCGCCGCGCAGCGCCGCGTCGACGGCGTCCGCCTCGCAGGGCTTGGGCAGGTAGTCGATGGCGCCGGTCTTCATCGCCGCGACGGCGGTCGCGATGTTGCCGTAGCCGGTCAGGATCACCATGCGCGCGGAGGGCGCGACCTTGCGCATCTCGGTGACGAGGTCGAGGCCGTTGCCGTCGCCGAGCCGGAGGTCGACCACCGCGTAGCGCGGCGGCTGCAGCGCCGCCATCTCCAGCCCCTCGCGGAAGCTGCCGGCGAGCCGCACCGCGTAGCCGCGCTTCTCCATCGCGCGGCCGAGCCGGCCGCGGAAGGGCTCGTCGTCGTCGATGATCATGAGGTCGTCGGTCCTCGGCGTCTCCACGCTCATGCTTCGTCTCCCCCTTCTTTCACCAGCCGCGCGCGCGGCCAGCGTATGCGCACGCGCGCCCCGCCATCGGCCCGGTTGCCGAAGTCGAGGCCCGCGCCGGAACGCTCCAGCAGCGTGATGGCGATGAAGACGCCCAGGCCCATGTGGCTGCCGTCCTTCGCCCGCGTCGACAGGTAGGGCTCCCCCAGGTGGTCGAGGATCGCGGAAGGAAAGCCTGGCCCGTCATCGACGATCGTCATCTCCAGCGCGTCGGGCAGGGCCGCGATGCGGACATCCACCCTCGAGCGGGCGAATTGGATGGCATTTTGCAGCACGTTCGCAAGCCCGTGCAGGACCTCGGGCGTGCCTGGAAGGACGGGTATCCTCTCCCCGAAGGACGCGATCTCGACCTCGATTCCGTCGCGCCGATGGCGCTGGACCACCGATTCCACAAGGGCTGCCGGCGTCATGCGCTCGAGCGGCGCATGCGCGGCCTCGGGGTCGGTGCGGGCCGAGAGCTGCTTCAGTATGTCGCGGCAGCGCGCGACCTCCCGGGCCAGCAGCGCGACGTCCTCGGCCAGCGGATCGTCGGGCGTGACCTCGGCGGCGAGCTCGTTCGCCACGAGGTGGATCGTGCCGAGCGGCGTGCCGAGCTCGTGCGCGGTGGCCGCCGCCAGCGCGCCGACGGCGGCGAGGCGCTGCTCGCGCGCCAGCGCGTCCTGGGCCGCCGACAGGGCCTGCGTCGCGCGCCGCGTCTCGGCCGCGATCCAGGCCGCGTAGACGGCGAAGAAGATGCTGCCGATCACTAGCGCCGCCCAGGTGCCGACGAGGTGGCCGCTATGCAGGTCGATCGCGGCGCCGTCCCAGGCGAGCGGCACGGAGCGCAGCGCCAGCAGGCTCGCCGCCGCCACGGCGAGGGCGCAGAGCACGGCGGTGTGCGCGCGCGACAGCACCGTCGCGGCGACGCAGACCGGCGCCAGCAGCATCAGCGCGAAGGGGTTGTCGAGGCCGCCGGTGAAGTAGAGCAGCACAGCGAGCTGTACCGAGTCCCATGCGAGCAGGACCGTGGTCGCGCCTTCGTTGAGGCGCGGGATCGGCCGGCACAGCGAGAGCGCGAGGTTGAGGACCGCCGAGGCACCGATCGCCGTCAGCAGCGGCGCGAGCGGCAGCTGCAGGCCCAGCCCGGCCGTGGTCGCCACGACGCCAGCGAGCTGGCCCGCGATCGCGATCCAGCGCACGAGGACGAGCGTCCTCAGGCGCACGCCGCCCACGGTCGCGAGC
>VGDA01000169.1 GCA_016869915.1 Alphaproteobacteria bacterium | reverse complement strand
CATCGCCGCCTGGCCGCGCCCCGCGCAGTCATCGTCGACGGCGCCAACGGCGCGCCGCCCGCCCTCGAAGCATGTCCAGACGGGATGGAGGTGGAGCTGGATGTCCTGGCCGGCGGCGGCGACCCGCCTGCAAACGGAGGCCATCGGCGCGGCGCCGAAATAGCGGTGGTTGAGCGCCTCGACGAAGAACGTCGCGGGCAGCCCGGTCGCCGCCAGCGTCTCCAGGACGAAGCCGAGCCCCTCGGAGCGGCCATCGACGCGGCCATGCACGGGTTCGTCCCAGAGCGGCGCGTGGATGCCGGGATGCGTCAGCGCGCCGGCGATCGAGAACTCGACGTCGACGGTGAGCAGGATCTCGGTGCGGCGATCCGCGCTGCGCATGGCGCGATGTTCGCATCGCCGCCGCGCGCCGGGCATCCCGCCCCTCGGGCTAAGCCTTAAGGTGGTCCAGTTCCACGTCGAGGCGCTCGATCGCGGGCGTGCCGTCCGCGGCGAGGCGGAAGACATGGATGGCGCCGTGGCGCCGCAGCTCGTGCGGCGCGTCGCCGGTCATGTCCCAGCCGGTCGCCGCCGCGAGCAGCGCGCGCAGCACGCCGCGATGCGTGACCGCGAGGCATGGCTCGCCCGCCTCGGCCAGCCGCGCGAGCAGCGGGCGCAGCCGCGCCTGCACCTCGCGCGGGCTCTCGCCGCCTTCCGGGCGGAAGTCGAGGCCTCGCGCCTCCGCCTCGCGCATCCGCGCGCCGAGCCGCGCGCGCAGCGCCGCCAGCGTTTCTCCCTCCCAGGCGCCCCAGTCCATCTCCACCAGCGCCGGCTCGGGCTCGGGCGTGAGGCCGAGCGCGCGGGCGGTCTCCATGCAGCGCGCGAGCGGCGAGGACAGCACGCGCCATCCAGCGAAGGCGGCAGGCAGGCGCAGCTCGGCGAGCGCCGCGCGCGAAGCCGGCGCGAGCGGGATGTCGGCGCGTCCCTGCAGGCGCCTTTCCGTGTTCCACGCCGTCGGCGCGTGGCGCATCGCGGCGAGGAGCGTCACGCCGCGCCCCGCGCGGCGGCGAGGATGCGGTCGAGCGCGACGCCCGCCGCGGCGAGGTCGTGCTCCGCCGCGACCTTCGCCCAGGCCGCGGTGCCGCGCGCGCGCAGCCGCGCGGGATCGTCGAGCGCCTCGGCCAGCGCCGCGGCGAAGGCGCCGTCGTCGCCGGTCGACACCAGCCATCCGGTGCGGCCATGCTGCAGGATCTCGCCGACGCCGCCGCTGTCGCCCGCCACCGCCGGCAGCGCCGCCGCATGCGCCTCGAGCAGCGCCATGCCCCAGGCCTCGCGGATCGCCGGCCATGCGAAGAGGTCGCTGGCGGCGTAGAGCGCCGCGAGCGCCTCTGGAGCCTGCGCGCCGAGAAAGGCGACGCGCGCGCCGAGCGGCGCGAAGGCGGCCTCGACCTCGGCGCGCGCCGGCCCATCCCCCGCGACGAGCAGGCGCCAGGGCCGCCCCTCGAGCCGCGCCAGCGCGCGCGCGAGCAGGCGGTAGGAGTCGAGCTTGTCGCCGCCGCGCATCATCGCCACGGCTAGGAGCCAGGGCGCGCCGGCGTCGATGGCGTGGCGCCCGGCGAGCGCCCGGCGATGCGCGTCGCGCGCGCGCGCTGCGGCGGCGAAGGGCGCGGCGTCGAGGAAGGGCTTGAGCCGGTGCAGCCGCGCGGGTTGCGCGACGGCCTCGCGCAGCGCCTCCTCGTCGCGCGCATGGAAGGACACGACCGCCGCGGCGCGCGCCAGCGCCGCGGCGGTCGCTGCGTGGCCGGTGCTCCATGGCCCGCCCGCGCGCTTGGCCGCCAGCGAGGCCTCGACGACCACGTAGGGGATCGCGAGCGCGCCGGCGACGCGGGGCCCTAGCCAGTCCGGCGCCTTGTAGTAGAGGTGGTAGGTGATCCAGGCGCGCGGCCGCTCGGCGGCGGGGCGCGCCAGCAGCCGCCGCACGAGGCGCTGCGCGAGGCGCCCCGCGACCGCGGCGAGGCGCATCTGGCGGGCCGGGTTGCCTGCGCCGTCGCGGCTGCGCAGCCGCGAGGCGAGCTCGACCTCGTGGCCGCGCGCCGCCAGCGCCGCCATCAGCAGCTGCGCCATCCGCCGGTCGCCGCTCGGCACCGGATGGTCGGGCGGCTTGAGCGGGGCGTAGAAGGCGAGGCGCATCAGCCCTGCGTCCGGCCGGCGCCCGGCTTGAGGTCGAAGGCCCGCGCGATGCCGCCGATGCAGCGCGCGAAGTCGAAGTCGCGGCGCACCGCCTCGGCCGCCGCGACCCCGAGATGGTCGCGTGCCCAGGGATCGGCGATCAGGGCGGCGAGCCGGCGCGCCAGCGACACCGCATCGCCGGCGGGAACCAGCGCGCCGGTCAGCCCGTCGGTCACCGCCTCCGGGATCGCGGCGCTCGCCGTGGCGAGGACGGGCCGGCGCTGGCTCATCGCCTCGAGCACGACATTGGGAAGGCCGTCGCGGTCGCCGTCTCCGGCGACGCGCGCGGCCAGCACGAAGAGGTCGATGCCGCGCAGCAGGTCGAGCACCTCGTCCTGCGTGCAGGGGCCGCGCCACTCGACACGCGCGCCGAGGCCGAGCTCCTTGGCGCGCCGGCGCAGCCGCGCGAGCAGCGGGCCGCCGCCGGCATGGACGAAGCGCCAGTGCAGCCCCGCCGGAAGCCGGGCGAGCGCGTCGAGCAGGTCGTCGTAGCCCTTCTTCTCCACGGCGCGCCCGACCGAGCCGATGACGACCGGGTCGGCCGGGTCCGAGCCGTCGCGCCGCGACGGCGCGGCCGGGGCATGGGGGAAGCGCGAGAAGTCGAGGCCATGGGGGACGTGGCGCACCTTGCCCGGCACGAACGCGCCGAGATGCGCCGCGCCCTCGCGCGTGCATGTCACGGCCCAGGCCGCATCGGCGAGCTTCTCGCGCTTCTCCCAGTCCGGCGTGGTCCAGATGTCCTTGGCATGCGCCGAGACGCTCCAGGGCAGGCCCAGCATCGTGGCCGCGTAGCGCGCGACCGAGGCCGGCGTGTGCAGGAAATGCGCATAGACATGCTCGGTGCCCGCGGGCATCTCGGCGGCGAGGACGAGCGCCTGGCCGAAGCGGCGCACGCGGCTGGCGCTGCGGTCGCGCGCGAGGTCGGCGAGCCAGGTGGCCCGCGCCCGCGCGTAGCCGGGCAGCCGTCGCGCCGCGCGCCAGCCGCGCCAGACGCGTGCTGGCTCGTCATGCAGGTATTCGGGCAGGTAGGAGACGCGGGCCGCGAGCTGCCCGGCGATCGCGTGCGCCCTGGCGTCGGTGGGATGGCGCAGCGAATGCAGGCTGATCTCCAGGCCCATGCGCTCCAGCGCCACGAGCTCCTGGGCGATGAAGGTCTCGCTGAGGCGGGGCCAGCCCTTGACGACGACGGCGACGTGCTTCGGCATGCGGCCGACATATGCCGCGCCGGAGGGCCGGCGGGCAACCGCCGGGATCCGCCGCGCGCTAGCCGCGCACGAAGGCGAGGCGCGGCCGCGCGACCGCGCGCGGCTTCTGGGACAGCGACTGCGCGGCGAGGCGGCCGACATTGACGAGGCCGTCGAGCAGGCCGGGCACGACGACCTCCGAGGGCGTGCCCTGCAGGGGCAGCTGGCGCAACGCGTGGATCATCGCGCGCACGTCGCGCTCGCCGTCGTCGCCGAGCATGCGCACGAGGCCGACCTCCTGCGCCTGCTGGGCGCGGATCAGCTGCTCGAGGCGCGGCGCGGTGCGCGGCACGAGGATGGCGCGCTTGTCGAAGGAGAGGATCTCGCAGAACGTGTTGTAGCCGCCCATCGCCACGACGCCGGCGGCGTTGGACATCAGGGCCTCGAGCCGCGTGTCGAAGGTGAGCGCGCGCACCCGCGGCAGGCGCTCGACGCGCTGCATGAACTCCGCCTGCAGCTCGGGCAGCATGAAGGGCCCAAAGACGATCAGCGCGTTGTGCGGCAGGCGGCCATCGGCCTCGTAGGCGCGCAGGACCCAGTCGATCAGCGCGTCGCCGTCGCCGCCGCCGCCCGGCGTGACCAGGATGTAGGGCTCGCCGCCGAAGCCCTCGAGCGGGTCGGCCTTGGGCGAGCTGGGCAGGCTGCGCTGCAGGTAGCCCGTGTAGCTGATCTTGCGCTTGACGGTCTTCGGCAGGGTGATGCCCGCCAGCGGGTCGCAGATCTGCGGCAGCCCGTAGATCCAGATCGCGTCGTAGAGGTCGCGCAGCGCCGGCAGGACGTTCTTGCGCTTCCATTCCGGCTCGAGCAGCGAAGGATCGTCCATGACGTCGCGCAGGCCGAGGATCATGGGCACGCCCCTGGCCTTGAGCATGGCCAGGGTCGGGGCCACCTCGCCGCGCAGGCCCAGCGGCTCCTTGTCGACCAGGAACAGGTCGGGGGCGAAGGCCGCGGCGGTGTGGCGGATGATCGAGGCGCGGATCGCCAGGGTCTCGCGGATGTCGAGATGCAGGTTGAGCGAGGTGTACTCGCCGTTGCGGAGCTTGATCACGCCCGGGACGCGGACGAAGTCGACCCGCGCCTTGAAGTCGAAGCTGCCGATGATCGGCGAGCCCGAGATGATCAGGACCGACAGGTCCTTGTTCTGCTCGACCAGGGAATGCGCGATCGCTCGGCAGCGCCTGAGATGCCCCAGGCCCATCGTGTCGTGGGAGTAGATGAGGATTCGCGGTCCGGTCCGCGTTGGACCGCTGTTGCCGTGGGCCACTGGACGTCCCCGCCTGCCTCTGGATAACCCCAGAAGCCGGGAGACTACCGGCGGATTTCCGGGGAGTCATCCCCTCCAGGACGGCGCCAGCCACCGGTTGTAGACGTGCCCGGGGCGGGACTACCCTGACCGCTGCGGCGGGTGATGGCGATGGAACCGACGATCCACGGCTTCGTGCTGAGGCACGCGCGCAGGGAGACGCTGTGGGTGATCCTGCTCACCCTGCTGTCCCTGCCGATCTATTACGTCTCGCTCGATATCCCCAAGAACATCATGAACAAGGCCATCGTGGGCAAGGGCATGGAATGGCCCACCACCGTGCTTGGTCTTTCGCTCGACCAGGTGGGCTACCTCTTCATGCTCTGCCTCGCCTTCCTGGTCTCGGTGCTCGCGAACGGCGCGCTCAAGCAGTACATCAACTCGCTCAAGGGCAAGCTGGGCGAGCGCCTCCTGCGCCGGCTGCGCTACGAGCTCACCAGCCGGGTCCTGCGCTTCCCGCTGCCGCATTTCCGCAAGGTCTCCTCGGGCGAGATCATCCCGATGATCACCTCGGAGGTGGAGCCGATCGGCGGCTACATGGGCGACGCCTTCGCCCAGCCGCTCATCCAGATCGGGACGCTGGGCACCATCGTCTTCTTCCTGTTCATGCAGAACTGGGTGATGGGGCTGGCCGCGATCTCGCTCTACCCGCTGCAGGCCTACCTGATCCCCCGGCTGCAGAAGCGCGTGAACCAGCTGGGCAAGCAGCGCACGCGCGCCGTGCGCCGGCTGTCGGAGCGGATCGGGGAATCCGTCGCGGGCATCCAGGAGGTCCGCTCGCACGGCACCTCGATGCACGAGCGCGCCCACTACGCCGACCACTTCGGGACGATCTACGGGATCCGCTTCGAGATCTACCAGCGCAAGGGCCTGGTGAAGTTCCTGAACAACTTCCTGAACCAGCTGGCGCCGCTCCTCTTCTACTCGATCGGCGGCTACCTTGCGATCCACGGCGAGCTGACCGTGGGCGCGCTCACCGCCGCGCTCACCGCCAACAAGGACATGTCCTCGCCCTGGAAGGAATTGCTGGACTGGTACCAGCAGACCCAGGACGCGAAGATCAAGTACGAGCAGGTCACCGAGCAGTTCCGACCCGAGAACCTCGTCGACGCCGCGCTGCAGGAGAAGCTCGACGAGGAGCCGCCCGCGCCGGGCCCGCTGAGCGCCATCGGCCTCGGCGCCGTCGACGACACGGGGCTGCGCCTCCTCGAGAACGTCACCGTGGACCTGGGCGAGACCGGGCGCGTGGCGCTCGCGGGCGCCCCGGGCGGCGGGCGCGACGTCTTCGCCCAGATGCTCGCGCGGCTCGTGCCGCCAGGCAGCGGCAAGCTGTCCTGGGGCGGCACCGACATGGCCAGGCTCGCCGAGGCGACGCTGGGCGCGCGGATCGGCCATGTCGGGCCGTCGGCCTACATGTTCTCGTCCAGCGTGCGCGACAACATCCTCTTCGGCATGCGCCAGCGCCCCGTCCACCCGGCCCGGCGCGACCCCGCGGCGGCGGCGGCGCGCCAGCGCCTCGAGGCCGAATCGCGCCGCGCGGGCAACACGGACCTCGATAGCGAGGCGAACTGGATCGACCACCGCAGGCTCGGCGCCGACGACCCGTCCCAGGTCGACGCGCTGCTGCTCGAGCTCGTCGCGAAGGTGGACCTCGCCGAGGACCTCTACGGCCTCGGCCTGCGCGGCCGCATCGACCCGAAGACGCACCCGGCGCGCGCCGCCAGCATCCTCGCCGCGCGCGCCGCGGTCGCCGAGCGGCTCTCGAGCCCCGAGTTCGCGCAGCTGGTCGAGCGCTTCGATCCCCGCCTCTACAACACCAACGCCTCGGTGGCGGAGAACCTGCTCTTCGGCACGCCGCTCGACCCCGCCTTCGAGCCCGACGCGCTCGCCTCGAACCCCGTCGTCGCCGTGGTGCTCGAGCGGACCGGCCTCGCGCAGAGCCTCGTCGCGGCGGGTCGGCAGGTCGCGGCGACGATGAACGAGATCTTCGCCGGGCTGCCGCCCGGCCACGAGCTCTTCGAGCAGTACAGCTTCCTGACCGCCGACGAGCTGGCGGAGCTGCCGGCGCTGCTCTCGCGCGTTGGCGCCGACGGCTCCGCCGCGACCGGCGCCGACCGCACGCGCCTGATCTCGCTGCCGCTCAAGCTCGTCGATGCGCGCCATCGCCTCGGCATCATCGACGACGCCTTCAAGGCGCGCATCGTCGAGGCGCGCGCCCTGCTGCGCGACTCGGTCGGCAGGCACGTCGCCTTCTTCGACCCCGACCGCTACAACGCCGCCGCGACGATCCAGGACAACATCCTCTTCGGCAAGGTCGCGCTGGGCGTGGCGCGCGCCGAGGCGCGCGTGGGACGCCTCGTCGCCGAGACGCTCGACGCCAGCGGCCTGCGCCGCGCGGTGCTCGAGGTCGGCCTCGACTTCCAGGTCGGCGTGGGCGGGGCGCGGCTCTCGAACGCGCAGCGCCAGAAGCTCGCGCTAGCGCGCGCGTTGGCCAAGCGCCCGCGCCTGCTCGTGCTCGACGAGGCGACGCAGAGCCTCGACGCAGCCGCGCAGGCGCGCGTGATGCGCGGCGTCCTCGACGCCGCCGGCGACGCGCTCGTCGTCTGGTCGGTGGCGGGCGAGCCGCCCGCCGGCCTGTTCGATCGCGTGCTGGTCTTCGCCGAGGGGCGCCTCGTCGAGGACCGCGCCGAGCCGCCGCGTACCCAGCCCCCCGGCGCCCAGACAACGACCCAAGGATCGTAGAAGCGATGTCGCTCCAGGAAGAAGTTGAGATCCTCCGCCGCATCCCGCTCTTCGCG
>VGDA01000168.1 GCA_016869915.1 Alphaproteobacteria bacterium | reverse complement strand
CGCGGACTGTCCGCGGTCGCGGCGACCGGCCGCGCCCACGCACCGCTCGACCAGCGCGCGGCGCAGGCGCACCTCGTGTCGCGCCTCGGCCTCGCGCTCGACGTGGAGGACTTCGTGCGCGGCAACGCGGCGGACGCGGCGCTGCGCGCGCGGCGCGAGTCCCTTCTCGCGCCCGGCGCGCTCCCCTTCGCGTCGCCGCTCGCGCGCGTGGTCGATGACCTCTCGGCGCCGCTCAGCGCCGTCCGGCGCGCCTGATCCGTATCCTCGGCACGCGGTCCATGGCCCGCGCCAGCGCGTCGAGGCGCCGCTCGACGGCCTCGCCGATCATCGGGCGCATCGCTGCGGTGGTGGACAGCCCCACCGTCTCGCGGTCCATGCCGAGGCGCACGAGGTCGAGGACTGCCGGCGCGCCGGCCGAGAGCGTATAGGCGAGCCGCAGCGCGAGCCCGAGCACCTGCGCCTGGCCGACCTCCTCTTCGCCGAGGAGCTGGAGCGCCGGCCGCGTGACAGGCGCGTCCGCGCGCCCCTCGTAGCGCGCGTGGATCGCGAGCGCGACGAAGGCTCGGCCGGGATGGTCGATGCCCGTGAAGGGGATGCGCAACGTGCGCAGGAACGCTATCTCTGCGCGGTAGTCCGGGTGCTCGCGCCAGGCGAGGTCGGACAGGTCGCAGGCCGCGAGGCGAAGCCGCGCGGAGGCGGCGGCGGCGCGACGGAAGATCGGCGCGATCCAGCCCATCAGCGACTGTCCGTCGACGGCGAAGCGCGCGCTGGTGCGCGCGATGTCGGCGCAGGCCTCGATCAGCGGGTCGCGGCGGCGCTCGGCGGGCGGTAGCTTGTTGAAAACGAAGCCCTCGCGCAGGCCCGTCGCGGCGAAGACGAGCTCGTCCGGGCGCGCGGCCCGCAGGACGCGCGCGAGCACGAGCGCCGCGAGCGGAAGCGTCTCGATGCGCTTGCGCGGAACGTCGCTCACCCGCTCGAGCGAAACCCGGCTCAGTCGCGAGACGAGCTCGCAGAACTCCTCGGCCACGGCGCGGCGCAGCGTGTAGTGGTGGATGACGTGCAGAGGGTATCCCGCATGCGCCATGTGCACCCGCGCGAGCGCTCGCCAGGCCCCGCCAACGGCGTAGAGGCGGCGACCGCGGACCTGGTCGAGCCATTCGAGCGCCGCGAGCTGCTCGTCGACGAGGGCGGCGACCTTGTCCCGTCCGCCGACGTCGCGCAGGCGAAGCGGGCCTAGCGGAAGCGTCGCATGCGCGCCCACGCGCGCGCCGGTGACGCGCACGAGCTCGAGGCTGCCGCCGCCCAGGTCGCCCGCGAGGCCGTCGGCGTCCGGGATTCCGGCCGCGACACCCAGCGCGGACAGCCGCGCCTCCTCCGCGCCGGACAGGATCTGGATGCCGCGCCCGATGCGCTGCTCGGCGGCGCGCACGAACTCCAGGCCGTTGTGCGCGTCACGCACGGCGGCGGTGGCGATGAAGGAGAGGTCCTCGACGCCCATCGCCATTGCGAGGCCGGCGAAGCGCTGGAGGTTCTCCAGGGCAAGCTCGACGCCGGAGGGATCGAGCTCGCCGGTCCTCTGCAGCCCGCGCCCGAGGCCGCACAGGATCTTCTCGTTGAAGACGGGCTGGGGCGCGCGCTTCGCGGCGTCGAACACCACGAGGCGGATCGAGTTCGAGCCGATGTCGACGACGCCGACCGGGCCGCCGCCGCGCGCTGCGCGGGCGGTCATCCGGTAGCCCTTGGCGCCGCGCGGCGCGCCCCGCGGCGCTGGGCCGAGCCGCGCCCGGACAGGCTGGGGTTCGTCATGAAGAACTCGTGGGCGCTGAAGCCGCCTTCCATGGAAGGCGGGGGCGCGTAGGTCCCGTCGGGCCGCATCGTCCACGAATTCCGCTCGTCGCGCAGGTTGGCCGCCATGATCTGGTCCTGCACCTGCTCGTGGACGGTGGGGTTCTCCACGGGGATCAGCGTCTCGACCCGCCAGGACAGGTTGCGCGGCATCCAGTCGGCGGAGGAGACGAAGACCCGCGACTCGGGATGCGGCAGCCCCTTGCCCGCGCCGAAGCAGACGATGCGGCTATGCTCGAGGAAGCGGCCGATGATCGACTTCACGCGGATGTTCTCCGACAGGCCGGGCACGCTGGCACGCAGGCCGCACACGCCGCGCACGACGAGCTCGATGCTCACGCCCGCGGCGCTGGCGCGGTAGAGCGCGTCGATCACCTCGTTGTCGACCAGCGAATTCATCTTCGCCCAGATCGCGGCGGGCCGGCCCGCGCGCGCATGGGCGACCTCCTCCTCGATCAGCCGCATCAGCGTCTTCCTCAGCGTCAGCGGCGCGAAGCTGATCTTCTCCATAGCGTCCGGCCGCGCGTAGCCGGTGATGTAGTTGAAGAGCCGCGCGGCGTCGCGGCACAGCGCCGGGTCGCAGGAGAAGAAGGAAAGATCCGTGTAGATGCGCGCGGTGACCGGATGGTAGTTGCCGGTGCCGAAATGCACGTAGGAGCGCATGCCCCCGGCCTCGCGCCGCACGACCAGCGAGATCTTCGCGTGCGTCTTCAGGCGGATGAAGCCGTAGACGACCTGGACGCCCGCGCGCTCGAGGTCGCGTGCCCAGCGGATGTTGCGCTCCTCGTCGAAGCGCGCCTTGAGCTCGACCAGCGCGGTGACCGACTTGCCGGCCTCGGCCGCCTCGATGAGCGCGCGCACGACGGGCGAGTTGTCGGACGTGCGGTAGAGCGTCTGCTTGATCGCCACGACGTCGGGGTCGATCGCCGCCTGGCGCACGAACTGCACGACGACGTCGAAGCTCTCGTAGGGATGGTGGACGACGATGTCCTTCTCGCGGATCGCCGCGAAGCAGTCGCCGCCGAAGTCGCTGATGCGCTGCGGGAAGCGAGGCGCGTAGGTCGGGAAGAGCAGGTCGGCGCGGCTCTCGACGACCAGCTGCGCGGCGTCCTGGAGCCCGAGCGGCCCGTCGAGCCGGAAGACGTCCTCGGCGCTGGCCTTCAGGCCCGTGCGCACGAACTCGAGCACCTCCTCGGGCATGCTGGCCGACACCTCGAGACGGATGACGACGCCGCGCCGCCGGCGCTTGAGTGCGCTCTCGAAGGTGCGCACGAGGTCCTCGGCCTCCTCGTCGATCTCCACCTCGCTGTCACGCAGCAGGCGGAAGGCGCCATGCGCGCGCACCTCGAAGCCCGGGAAGAGCCGGTCGAGGAAGAGGCGCACCAGGTCCTCGAGCGGGATGAACCTTATGCGCGGTCCCGGCAGGCGCACGAAGCGCTCCGCCTGGGCGGGAAGCGGCAGCAGCGCGTTGAGCGTCGATCCGTCCGCGGGCCGCGCCAGCTGCAGCGCGAGCCCGAAGCCCTTGTTGAGCAGGAAGGGAAAGGGATGCGCGGGGTCGATGGCGAGCGGCGTCAGGACCGGGAAGACCGTCTCCTGGAAATGCTGCTCTACCCAGGCCCGCTCCTCCTCGTTGAGCTCCGCCGCCTCGATCACCCCGATGCCCTGCTGGCGTAGCTCGGGAAGGAGCGCCGCCCAGCAGAGGTGCTGCGAGCGCATGAGCGCGTCGGCGCGGCGGTGGATTTCGTCGAGCTGCTCGGCGGGCGTCAGCCCGTCGAGGCTCGGGACCTTCACGCCCGCGGCCTGCTGCCCGCGCAGGCCGGCGACGCGGACCATGTAGAACTCGTCGAGGTTTCCGGCGGAGATGGAGAGGAACCGCACCCTCTCGAGCAGGGGATGCCCCGCGCCGGTCGCCTGCGCGAGCACGCGCTCGTTGAAGGCGAGCCAGGAGAGCTCGCGGTTGACATAGCGCGCACCGTCCGGGGCGGGCGCCGCCGGGCCGGGAAGCGCGTCGCTGGGATGCTGGTCCACCGGGCCTCCCTGGCTCGCCGACGCGGGCGCGCCTATACCACGCCCGGCTTCGGGCGGGCTATCTTCCGGGCGCCGGTCGACCGGCCCACACGACGCTGGAGACGTCATTGAAGGACCTCCTGCTCTTCCGCCACGCCAAGGCCAAGCCCGTCCTGCCCAGCCAGGAAGACCGCGAACGGCGGCTGAGCGGGCGCGGGCGCGATGCCGCCCTCGCGATGGCGACCTGGATGCGGGACGCGGGCTGGAACCCCGGCCTCGTGCTGTTCTCGACCGCGACACGCACGCGGCAGACCGCGGCGATCGCGCTGATGGTGCTTCCGGCGGCGCGCCTCGTCGGCGAGGACGCCCTCTACCTCGCCGACATGCAGGCCCTGCGCGCGCGCGTCGCCGACATCGATCCGGCGGTCGATGCCGCGATGATCGTGGGCCACAACCCGGGCCTCGAGGACCTCGCGCGCTCGATGATTCCGCTTCGACCCCGCGCGGACGCCGCCGCAGCCCTCGGCATGGCGACGGGCGCGATCGCGTGGTTCCGCTCCCCCGCGCGCGACTGGCACGACTTCCTGGCCGCCGGGCCGGTCCTCGTGTCGGCCATGTCGCCGGACAGGCTCCCTGGGAAGACGGCGCGCTGACGTCGCACCGGTCATTTCCAGAAGGGCCTGGTCCCGGCAAAATCCTCCCAAGGCCGCGGCAGCCGCTCGATGCAGTCAGCCTCGCGCGCCGCGCACCAGCCGAGGACCAGCGCCACGCCGCCCTGCATCGCGACATCCGCCCCCGCCCTGCCCCGCGACAGCCGCGCAAGCAGCAACCGCGTCGAGTGGCCGTCGTTGATCGTCCCCAGGAGGCCCTGCACCTCCGCCAACGCCTCGACCTGCCGGCGCGCGCCGCGGCCGGGGAAGAGGTCGCGGAAGAATTCCCCCGCGTAGCGGAGCTTCTTCGCCCGCAGGCGAAGCATGTGCAGCTCGGCCACGGGGAGCCCCTCGATCCCGCGCCCGTCGCGCAGGAGCTTGCGATGCAGGCGCTTCAGGACCTGGCGCGCGAGGTCGCGCGCGGGCATGTCGAAGCGCTCGCCAGCCTCCGCGCGCCAGCCGCCGCCCTCGATCCAGGCCTCGAGCGGCAGGATCGCGTCGGCGAAGCCCGGCCCCTCGAGCATCGCGCGCACCCGCGCGCGCGCCGCGACGCGCGCGCGACGCGCGGCTGCCTCCACGGCGTCGAGCCCGGCATGCGCCCCCATCCGCCCGCGCACGGCCGGCAGCATCTCCCCGAGGAAGACGTCGAGCTCCCGCGCCGGGTCGCAGCGCCGCGCGAGCCTGCGCAGGGAGGCGGCCATGCGCCGGCGCGTCGCCGCCGGCATCGCGTCGGCGAAGACGGAGAACGCGGAGCGCAGGCGGCGCAGCGCGACGCGGAACTGGTGGATCCCCTCGGGGTCGTCGCCCCGCTCGATCGCCGCGGCATTCGCGCGCAGCTGCGCGAGGCAGTTTCGCGCGATCGTCGCGAAGGCGGGCCCGACCGCGGCATGGCGGCCAAGCCGCGGCCGCGAGGCCCGCATCGGCCCGGGCGCGCGCCCCGACAGCAGCAGATGCGCGCGCGCCGACTTCGGCAGCACCTGCAACGACAGGGGCACGACCGCGCGCAGCTCGGCCACGACGGCGAAGAGATCAGCGGCGTCGCCATCGCGCAGCTCGACCTCGACCTCCGTGATCGGCTCGCGCGCGTCGCCGGCCCTGATCTGGCCAATGTCGATCGCGAGCTCGAGCCGCGACGTGCCGAGGCGCAACGGGATGGCGCGGCGCCGGAAGTCGGTCTCGAAGACCGGAAGCAGCCGATCTCCGAGCTGCCCGTCGGAGGCGAGCTCCGGCGGCAGCGCGCCCTCGGGAAGGAGGGAGAGATCGGGCCGCGGGCCCGCGACCGGCGCCTCCCACTCGCCGCGCGAGATCGCGGCATCACCCGCGCGCGGCGCGGTCTTGAGCGTCTGCACGCGGCGTCGCCCAGTCCCGCGGATCCGCAGCACGGCCCCGGCGGCGCGCAGCGCGAAGTCCGCAGTGTCGTGGTAGCTCGAGACGAGGCGACGCACCCGGTCCGGGCCGGCGCGCAGCCGCGCGAGCGCGGTCGAGGCGAGGAAAGCGGGCAGGTCCGCCTCCGCGACGCGAAGCGCCAGTTCGATTTCCCGTTCCTTGCCGCCCGCCGCCATACGCCACCTGCCCAGGAGCGCCCGAGACTATGGGCTCCGTGATGGGAGCGGCAAACCGATGGTGCTAAGAGCTTGACGCCGCTGGACCGGGAGCGCCGTCCTGAACCGGCACCGAACACGAAGCGACACGGAAGGGTCACTGGACTTGCGCGACGATCCCACGGCCGCCCTGCTCGCCGAGGCGCTCGCCACCCTGCCCGCGCGGCGGGCAGGCGCGAGGATCCTGGTCCTCGACGCCACGCGCGCGATCGCCGCGGCCTGCGGCCCGGCCGACGGCCACATCCTGGCGGTCCAGCCTTGGAAGCCGCATTTCGACGCCCTCGTGCAGGCCGGGATCGAGGCGCGACCAGGCCTCGCGGCGGATGACGGCGGCTTCGCCGTCGCGCTGGTCGCGCTCGGGCGCAGCCGCGCGCGCAACCTCGCCCGCATCGCGGAGGCGGTGGCGCGCACCGCGCCGGGTGGCTGGATCGTCGCCGCCGGCGCCAACGAGCTGGGCGCGGCGCGCTACGCGAAGCTTGCCGGGGCGACGCGGACGATGGCGCGCCATCGCGGGCGCGCCTTCCTGCTGTCCCGCGACGCCGCTCCCGGCCGGGAGATCCTGGACGCGTGGCGCGCGGGCGGCTCGGCGCGGCGCCATGACGCCACCGGCCATGTCGCGGCACCGGGCGCCTTCGCCTGGGACAGGATCGATGCCGGCTCGCGCCTGCTCGCCGACGCGCTCCCGGCGGACATCGCCGGCGAGGCGGCCGACCTCGGCGCCGGATGGGGCTTCCTGTCCGCGCGGCTCGCCGCGCGCTGCCCGGGGCTTCGCCGCATCGACCTGCACGAGGCAGACCACGAGGCGCTGGACGCGGCGCGCGCCAACCTCGCGGCGACGACGGCCGCGGCGCGCGTGGAGATCGAGTTCCTGTGGACGGACGTCGCGCGCGGCCGGAATGGGCGGCGCTACGACGCCATCGTCTCGAACCTGCCCTTCCACGACACGCACGGCGCCGATCCGGCGATCGGCGTCGCATTCATCCGCGCCGCGGCGCGCGCGCTGCGACCGCGGGGCCGGTGCTGGCTGGTCGCCAACCGGCACCTGCCCTACGAGCGCGCGCTTGGCGAAGCCTTCGCGCGCGTCGCGCGGATCGGCGAGGCCGAGGGCTACAAGGTCCTCGAGGTCGCCGCGCCTCAGAACGTCCCCGGGTAGGCGCCGCCGTCGAGGACCACGTTCTGGCCGGTGAAGTAGCTGGCCTGTGCCGAGCACATGAACGCGCAGAACTCGCCGAACTCCTCGGCCGTGCCGTAGCGCCGCGCCGGGTTGTCGAGCTTGCGCTTCTCGAACAGCGCCTGCGCGTCCTCGCCCGTCTTCCTCGCGAGCGCCGCGAAGGTCGAGCGCAGGCGGTCGGTCTCGAACGGCCCGGGCAGGAGGTTGTTGACCGTCACGTTGGCGTGGACGAGCTGGCGCGCGAGGCCCGCGACGAAGCCTGTCAGGCCGGCGCGCGCCCCATTGGACAGCCCGA
>VGDA01000167.1 GCA_016869915.1 Alphaproteobacteria bacterium | reverse complement strand
CAGCCGCGCCTCCACCCTGCGCTGCCGCTCCGTCTGCGGGCTCGGCATGAACTCGTCGCTGGAGACGACCTGCACCGGAAGCGGCGTCGGCGCCGACGCGTCCTCCGCCGGGGAAAGCGTCGACATCTCGCGATCGGACAGCATCTTCATGGCACGCACTCCTCGGTGGCCCGCGCCGGCGAGCATGGCGGCGCCACCGGCCGCCGGCAACAGGCTTCAGCCCATCATCCAGCCGCCGGCGACGTCCACGACCTGCCCGGTGACGAAGCGCGCGTCCGGCCCGGACAGGAAGCAGGCCATGGCCGCGACGTCCTCCGGCGCGCCCAGCCGGCCGAGCGGCGTGTCGCGGCGGATCGTCTCGTTGACCTCGGGCGCCGCCCCGCGCATCAGCGGCGTGTCGATGCGCCCCGGCGCGATGGCGTTGACGGTGATGCCATGCGGCCCGAGCTCGCCCGCGAGATGCCGGGTGAAGCCGACCAGGCCGGCCTTGGTGGTGGCGTAGTGGACGCCGGTGAGCGGGAAGTCGCCGAACCACGCCTTCGCCGCGACCGAGGACTGGTTGACGATCGCGCCGCGGCCGGTGCCCTTCATCCCGGGCACGAGGCGTCGCGCGAAGTTGAACGCGCCGTCGAGGTTCACGGCCAGGACGCGCCGCCACTCCGCCGCGTCCATCGCGTCGATGTCGGCGCGGCGGCCGCCATGCTTTGGCGAGATGCCGGCATTGTTGACGAGGACGTCGACCGGCCCGAGCGCGCGCTCGGCGGCCGCGCATGCGGCGTCCACCGACGCGGGGTCGGACACGTCGCAGGCGATGCCGG
Organism: Alphaproteobacteria bacterium; assembly: GCA_016869915.1. Taxonomy (GTDB): domain Bacteria; phylum Pseudomonadota; class Alphaproteobacteria; order CACIAM-22H2; family CACIAM-22H2; genus CAIOSQ01. The sequence goes on along the minus strand of VGDA01000167.1, from coordinate 6,876 downwards.
GGCCGCCGACCTCCGCGCCGGCGCGGGCGGCGAGATCCGGGTCGAGGTCAATGGCGACGACGCGCGCCCCGCGCGCGGCGAGCATGCGCGCGATGCCGAGGCCGATGCCGCGGCCCGCGCCCGTGACGAGCGCGACCAGCCCGGCATGGGTCGGGTGGTGGATCACTTCGTCTCGATCTCCACGAACACGAACTCGGTCGGGTTCGGGTTGGAGACGTCGTGCTCGACGCCCGCCTTGCGCGTGTAGCTCGCGCCGGCGACGAGGTCGGCGAAGCGCTCGCCCTGCGCGTCGCGCAGGTGGAGCCTGCCGGTGGTCATCGGCACGACGACGTAGTCGTATTCGTGCCTGTGCCAGCCGGTCGACGCGCCAGGCGCGAAGCGCCACTCGATGACGCGCACGCGGTCGTTGTCGATCTGCAGGGTCGGGACGGCGGCGATCGTCATCGGTCAGTACCCCTTCGCCTTGAGCTGGAGCAGGCATCGCTCGAAGCCCGCGAGGTCGGTATAGCGCGCCGCCAGCGGCACGTCGCCGACCTCGACCTCGAAGCCGGAGGAGATGACCCCGCCGTCGAGCATGAGGTTGTCCGCCATGCCCATGCCCTCGATCATCATGCCGTCGGGATCCTCGTGCACCCCGCTGTCGCGCAGGCGAAGCCGCGACGCGCCGCCGACGGACTCCGCGGTGCGCGCGAAGATGTCGCCCGCGACGTTGGTGTAGCCGAGCACCGGCTTGCCCTGCGCGCGCATGTAGCCCATCTCGAACGCGGTCCCGACATCCATCGACGGGCCGCGATAGGGCGTCATCTGCGCGACGCAGATGTCGCAGGAATCCATCAGCGCGACGTCGGAATGGTAGATGCGCATCGCCTTCTGCCGCGGCGTCAGGTTCGTGAAGTCGAGCACGGCGTCGAAGGGGAAGGCGCCCGCGAAGCCGTGCCGGCGGCAGAGCTCCTTCTTGCGCGCGGCCGCCGCCATCGCGTCCGGCAGGAAGACGTCGGGACCCGCGAGGTAGATGCGACGGACCATCATCTCTTCTCCTTCAGGTAGGGCTGGCCGAGCGCGCGCGGCGCCACCGCGCGGCCCACGAAGCCGGCGAGCAGCAGCACGGTGAGGACGTAGGGAAGCGCCTGGATCGCCTGGATCGGCACCACGCCCACCCAGGGCAGCGCGACGCCCTGGAGCCTGATCTGCAGCGCGTCGGTGAAGGCGAAGAGCAGGCAGGCGAAGAGCGCCGGCCAGACGCGCCACTTGCCGAAGATCAGCGCCGCCAGCGCCAGGAACCCCTTGCCTGCCGTCATGTCCTGCTGGAAGCCGGCGCCGTGGGCGATCGACAGATAGGTGCCGGCGATGCCGCAGAGCAGGCCGGTCGCCGCCAGCGCCGCGTAGCGCAGTCCGTCGACGCCGATCCCGGCCGTGTCGACGGCGCCGGGATTCTGCCCGACCGCGCGCAGGCGCAGGCCGAACCGCGTGCGGCCGACGACGAAGGCGGCCACCGGCACCAGCGCGAAGGCGACATAGACAAGCAGATTGTGGCCGCCGATGACGTCGGCGTAGATCGGCCCGAGGACCGGGACGTCGCGCAATGCGTCGGCGAAGGGGGCCTCGATCGGCCGGAACCTCGCGCCCTGGCCGAGCAGCGGCGTCCGCCCGCCCTGGCGGAACCAGGCATTGGCGAGCACCGCGGTCAATCCCAGCGCGACGACGTTGATCGCCATGCCCGAGACCATCTGGTTGCCCGCGTGGGTGATGGACGCGAAGCCATGGACCATCGACAGGGCGACGGCCACCCCGATCCCGGCACCCAGGGCGAGCCACGCCGATCCGGTCACCGCGGCGGTGGCGGCGGCGGCGAAGGCGGCGCCGAGCATCTTGCCCTCGAGCGCGATGTTGACGACGCCCGCGCGCTCAGAGAACAGCCCGGCGAGCGCCGCGAGGACGAGCGGCGCGGCGACCCGCAGCGTGGCGGCCGACATCGAGGCGAGGATGTCGATCGCCTCGCTCACGGCTCGCCTGCCGGCGCGCGCCGCGCAGCGAAGAGACGTTCCGCGGGGCGCCGGAACAACCGCTCGAGCGCGCCGCAGAACAGGATCACGAGCCCCTGGATCGCAACCACCATGTCGCGGGTGAGGTCCGGCATCTCGAACGCGAGTTCCGCGCCGCCTTGGTAGAGCGCGCCGAACAGCAGCGCCGCGAGACAGATCCCGACGGGATGGTTGCGCCCCATCAGCGCGACCGCGATGCCGACGAAGCCTGCGCCGCCGACGAAGTTGAGCAACAGGCGATGCTGGACCCCCAGCACCTCGTTCGCCGCGACGAGGCCGGCGAGCGCGCCGGACACCAGCATCGCGACGATGACGACGCGTCCCGTGTCGATGCCCGCGTAGAGCGCCGCGGCTTCGCTGTGGCCGGTCGCGCGCAGGGCATAGCCCCAGCGCGTCCGCCAGAGGAACGCCCACACCGCGACCGCCGCCGCGATCGCCAGCAGGAAGGACAGGTTCAGCGGCGATCGCGGCATCGGCACGCCGAGCGCGCCGAGCACCGCCTGCGCGCTCGGGATCCAGGCCTGCTCGGCGAAATGGCGCGTCTCCGGCGATTGCTGCCCCGGCTTGATCAGGACGTTGACGAGCAGCCAGGTGATCGCGGCGGCGGCGATGAAGTTGAACATGATCGTCGTGATGACGACGTGGCTGCCGCGGCGCGCCTGCAGCCATCCCGGGATCGCCGCCCAGGCCGCGCCGCCGGCGGCGGCGGCGAGGATGGCGAGCGGGACGATCGCCGGCCCCGGCAGGAAATCGAGCCCCAGGCAGACCAGCGCCGCGGCCAGGCCGCCGACATAGGCCTGGCCCTCGCCGCCGATGTTGAACAGCCCGGCATGGAAGGCGACCGCGACCGCGAGCCCGGTAAAGACGAAGTTGGTCGCGTAGTAGAGCGTGTAGCCGATCGCCTCGGGATAGCCGACCGCTCCCTCGACGAGCAGCGCCAGGGCGCGCAGCGGGTTCTCGCCCACGGCCAGCACGACGAGGCCGGAGACGAGGAAGGCGGCGCAGAGATTGGCGGCGGGCAGCAGCACCCAGTCGACGACCCGCGGCAGGCGCCCGGCGCTCATGCCGCGGCGGCGTCCGCGCCCGCCATCAGGAGCCCGATCCGCCGCTCGTCGGCCTCTGCCGCCGCGAGCTCGCCCGCGATCCGGCCCGCGAACATCACGAGGATGCGATCGGACAGGGCCAGGATCTCGTCCAGCTCGACCGAGACCATCAGGATCGCCGCGCCGGCATCGCACAACTCGACCAGCCTTCGATGGATGTACTCGATCGCGCCGATGTCGACGCCGCGGGTCGGCTGGCCGACCAGCAGCAGGTCGGGCGCCCTGTCCATCTCGCGTGCCAGCACGATCTTCTGCTGGTTGCCCCCGGAAAACAGCGCGGTCGTCAGGCGCGGCGCGCGCGGCCGGATGTCGAACTGCCCCATCAGCCGGTCGCAGTCGCCGAGCACGGCGCCGCGCCGCAGCAACGCCCCGCGGTTGTAGCGGGGCTCGCCATGATGGCCCAGGATCGCGCTTTCGCTGGCGTCGAAGGCCGTGACCAGGCCCTGGCGATGGCGATCCTCGGGCACGTGGCCGAGGCCGAGGGCGCGCAGCCCCTCGGCGGTGCGCTCCGGCGAATCCGTGATGTCGCGGCCCTTGAAGAGGATCCGCCCGCCGGCGAGCGGCGCGCTGCCCGCGAGCGCGTCCAGCAGTTCGGACTGTCCGTTGCCGGCCACGCCGGCGATGCCGACGATCTCGCCGCGGCGGACCGCGAAGGACACGCCGCGCACCCGCTCGTGCCCGGCCCGGTCGCGCACGCGCAGGTCCCGGACCTCGAGCACCGCCTCGCCGGGCGGACGCGGCGCCTTGTCGACGCGCAAGACCACCTTGCGGCCGACCATGGCCTCGGCGAGCGCTTCGCGCGTCGCGGCGCGCGTCGGCATCGTCGCCACGATCTCGCCGCGGCGCATCACCGAGACGCTGTCGGTCACGTCGAGGATCTCGCGCAGCTTGTGCGTGATCAGGACGACCGTCTTGCCCTCGCGCTTCAACGCGCGGAGGATTCGGAACAGCTTTTCCGCTTCCTGCGGCGTGAGCACCGCGGTCGGTTCGTCGAGGATGAGGATATCGGCGCCGCGATAGAGCGCCTTGAGGATCTCGACCCGCTGCTGCAGCCCGACCGGCAGATCGGCGACCACCGCATCGGGATCGATCTCGAGCCCGTAGTCGGCGCCCAGCCGCGCCAGCGCCGCGCGCGCCGCGGCCAGTCCGGGGCCGAGCCGCCAGCCGCCCTCGACGCCGAGCACGACGTTCTCGAGCACGGTCATGTCCTCGACCAGCATGAAATGCTGGTGGATCATGCCGATCCCGGCGGCGATCGCGTCCTGCGGGGCGGCGATGTCGACGGTCCGGCCGCCGATGCGGATCTCGCCGGAATCCGCCCGGTAATAGCCGTAGAGGATGCTCATCAGGGTCGACTTGCCGGCGCCGTTCTCGCCGACGATCCCGTGGATCGTGCCCGCGGGCACGACCAGCGAGATCGCCTTGTTGGCGTGGACGGCGCCGAAGCGCTTGTCGATCCCGACGAGTTCGATCGCCGGCGGCGCCGCGGTCACTGCACGGGGCAGGAATTCGCCGCCCGGTAATCGACGACGGCGATGCGTCCCGCGACGATCTCGTCGCGCGCCTTGCCCACCGCAGCCTCCATCTCGGCGGAGACAAGGCGACGGTTGTGCTCGTCGATCGCGACGCCCACCCCCTCCTCCTTCAGCCCCAGATTGCGGACGCCCGGGCGCCAGCTGTTGTCGCGCGCCGCCTTGAAGGCCTCGTAGACCGCGACGTCGACGCGCTTGATCATCGAGGTGAGGACGCTGCCGGGATGCAGGTGGTTCTGGTTCGAGTCGACGCCGATCGACAGCTTGCCCTGGTCCTTCGCGGCCTGGAGCACGCCGAGCCCCGTGCCGCCCGCGGCGGCGTAGACGACGTCGACGCCGCGGTCGAACTGCGCGCGCGCGAGCTCGCCGCCGCGCGTCGGATCGCGCCACGCCGCCGGCGTCGTGCCGGTCATGTTCTGGATGATCTCGACCCGCGGATTGACGAAGCGCGCGCCCTGGGCGTAGCCGCATCCGAAGGCGCGGATGAGCGGGATGTCCATGCCGCCGACGAAGCCGACCTTTCCGGTCTTCGAGGCCGACGCCGCCATCATTCCGGCGAGGAACGAGCCCTCCTGTTCCTTGAACACGAAGCTCTGCACGTTCGGCAGGTCGACCACCGCGTCGATGATGTTGAACTTCACGTTGCGAAATTCCTCGGCGGCGCCCTTCACCGGCACCGCCTGCGCGAAGCCGACGGCGACGATCAACGTCGCGCCGCGGCGCGCGAGGTTGCGCAGGGCCTGGTCGCGCTGGGCCTCGGCCGTGACCTCGAATTCGCGGTAGGCGATGCCGGTCTCGCGCTTGAAGCGCTCCGCGCCGTTGAAGGCGGCCTCGTTGAACGACTTGTCGAACTTGCCGCCCATGTCGAACACGATGGCCGGCGCGAAATCCTGCGCCCCGGCCGAGGCGGCGAAAAGGGCGACGGCCGCGGTAGCGGCCAGCGTGATGAGATTCTTCATGCTTGTGCCTCCTGGCAGGCGGAGCGCGCGCCCCGTCATGGATGCCCGAGGCTACATTTCCACCGCATCGTCTCCAAGCCCGGGCTCCGCGGCCGCCGCGGACGCCCCGGCGAGGCTGGCGGCGCGGTCCGTGCCGAGCGCGGGCGCGGGCGCGGAACGACGCGCCGGCGACGTCAGGGTCGGCGCTCAGCGGGCGCGCGACCTCGCCCGGCCCAGCGCGGCGAGCGCGAGCGCCGCGCCGAACAGCGCGAGCGAGGCCGGCTCGGGCACCTGGCCCGGCGGGTCCTCGCCCGGATTCGGGAAGCCCGGCTCGCTCAGCGACGTTCCGTACTGGAACCAGACCCGGGAGACATTGCCGTTGGCGGACGGGTCGAAGCCGGCCGGCAGCCCGGACAGGGTAAAGACGACCTCGTTGCGGATCAGCGCATGCGCGCCCGTGACCGCCGCGTTCCCGGTGGCTGGATTGTCGCTCGCGGACGCGAGGCTGTACTGCATGCCATCCACGCCCACGGGGCCCTGCAGGTTGCCGCCCGGGAAGTTGGCGGCGCCGAAAAGGCCGAAGCCGGAACTGCTGATGCCGGAATTCGCGGAGTACGGCGCGGCGATGCCATAGGCATAGGCCCATTCGCCGCCGACGACCCCGCCCGGGTCGGTACCCCCGAAGAGGACGTTCGAGGATGGCGGCACTATGGCGGAAACCGGAACGAGGACCGGGTTCCCGGCGAGCGTGAAGAACACTGCAGCAAGCAACTGGTCTGGAACGAGGATATCGGGGCCAATGTTCCTAAGGCTTATGGTGAGGTTCGTCCCGGAGGCGTCGAATGTAGCGGTGGCGACGCGCAGGCCGTCCGTCCCGAGGAACGTCCTCGGGGCGGCCTGGGAGCCCGCCGAGACGGCGGCGATACAGAGGGCCATCGTGGCGACGACCCGGCTTTTCCTGTCCATGGCTCTCTCCTTCCGGTGCGAGGCGGCGCGCCCCGTGGCGGATGGAACGCAAGCGGCGAGCCAAGTCCGGCGGCACCGAATCTCGCTGCATCGACAGGCCGATGGACTGCGTTCCTCGCGCCAGTGCCGAGGACATGGAAGCCCGGCTTTCCACGCCGGGCGGGGCGTGGCCGCTAGGAGCGGCGCGCCGCGGACAGGGCGACGGCCAGGCGAGCGGCGAGCGCGGCGTTGTTGCGGATGATCGCGCGGTTGACGGCGAGGCTCCGCCCGGCCGTCGCGGCGACGACGCGGCGCA
>VGDA01000166.1 GCA_016869915.1 Alphaproteobacteria bacterium | reverse complement strand
GGGGCCATCCCGCCTTCTGCCGAGCAGGCTGTTGGCGAGCAGCGCGCCGACGATCAGCGCGCCGCCGAGCAGCGCCATGGACGAGGGCGTCTCGCCGTAGGCAAGCCACACCCAGACCGGCCCGAGCACCGTCTCCAGCAGCGTGAAGAAGCCGACCTCGACGGCGGGCAGGTAGCGCATCGCCATGGTGATCAGCAGGCAGCCGCCCGCGAGCTGGACCGCGCCCATGACGAGGATCACGCCGATGTCGCGGCCCGTCGCGTCGATCGGCCAGCCCAGCGCGAGGGCCAAGGGCATGGAGAGCAGCCCGGCGATGAGCACCGTCGGGGTCATGTCGGTCGCGCCACCATGCCGGCGGTTGATGACGACGTTCGCCGCGAGGCCGGCCGGCACGGCGAGCGCGATGACGATGCCGAGCAGCCCCTCGCCGGAGACCGAATCGACCATCATCACCCCGAGGCCGATGCCGGCCACCGCGATCGCGGCCCAGGTGCGCGGGGCGACCCGCTCGCCGAGGAACACGAGGCCGGCAAGCGCCGCCATCAGCGGCGCGAGGCTCATCGTCACCGCCGTGTTGGCGACCGTCGTGTTCATGACCGAGAGGATGAAGGCGAAGAAGGTCGATGCGAGGAAGGCGGCCGACACCACGCCCCAGGCCCCGACGTCGCGGATGCGGCGCAGCGTGTCGCCGCGGCGCCACGCGATGGTGACGACGGCTAGCACGAACGTCATCGACAGCGAGCGCCAGAACACGACCTCGAGGCCATCGGGCGGCGACTCCATGCTCCGCACCCAGAAGCCGCCGCTGCTGAAGCAGAGATTGGCGAGCACCGCGAGCAGGATCCCCCTGCGGCGCATGCCGGGCTCGACCCCGCGCGGGGTCATGGCGCGGCCTGTCGCGCGGTGGCGCGGATGGAGAGCAGCATGGCGGCGAGGACGACCGCGCCGCCGAACAGCGTCGCGCCCGGCGGCACCTCGCCCACGAAGGCCCAGACGAGCACCGGGCCGACGACGGGCTCCAGCAGTGTCAGCAATGCCACCGGCGCGGCGGGCAGGTGGCGCAGCGCGAAGAGGAAGAGGGAGAGCCCGATCCCGATCTGCACCGCGCCGAGCCCGACGAGCGCCGCCGCGTCGACGAACGACACGGAGGACGGGCTGCCCATCGCCGCCGAGGCGAGCGCGGCGCCGAAGCCGGCGATCGCGACGACCGGCACGAGGTTCGTCGCCTTGGCGCGCCGGACGACGAGCACGTTCGCCGCGCCGCACATGGCGCTAAGCAGCGCGAGCAGGTCGCCCGCGAGCCGCCCGCCGCCGATGGAGGCGATGACGATCGGGGCGAGGCCCGCCGCCGCGAGGGCCGCGGCGAACAGCGTGGCGCGCCGCGGCGCCTCGCGCAGGAAGATCCAGGCGAGGACGGGCATGAGCAGCGGGCTTGCCGTCTGCAGGAAGAGCACGTTGGCGATCGCGGTCGCGTTCATGGCAAGGACATGGACCACGAAGGTCGCGCCGATGAGGACCGCGGAGGCCGCCGCTGCGAGGCCCGCGGCGCGCAGCGACGCCGCCGCCCGCCCGGGGCCCGTCAGCGCGATGGCGATGGTGACGGCGACGGCGCCGCCGAGCGCGCGCCAGAACGCCTGCTCCCATGGGCCGGCCGTCTCGACGCTGCGCATCACGACCCCGCCGACCGACCAAGTCAGGGGCGCGGCGACGGCGGCGGCAAGGGCGGCGCCACCGGCGGTCAGGCCTGCGGCCCAGGGGAGGTTGGTGGCGCGGATCACGGGGACGACGAGGCTTGTAGCGGCGCGCGCGCGAGGCTGTCCAGCGCGGCAAGCCGAGGCTTCGCGCGCGGCGCCGCTGCGCTAGTCTCGCGGTCCATGGAACCCGAGCTCCGCACGCTTCCCGTCCTGCTGCCGCAGGGATTCGTCGACCTCGCCTACGCGCAGTGGGGACCGCGCGACGGCCGCGTCGTGGTCTGCGCCCACGGACTGACGCGCAACGCCCGCGACTTCGACGTCCTGGCGCGTGCATTGGCCGGCCGGGGCCGGCGCGTCGTCGCGGTCGACTTCCCGGGGCGCGGGCGCAGCTCATGGCTCGCGGGGCCGGCGCAATACGGGTTCCCGGTCTATCTCGGCGCGCTGGCGGCGCTGGTCGCGCGGATCGACGCCGAGGCGATCGACTGGGTCGGCACATCGATGGGCGGGCTCGCCGGCATGATGCTGGCGGCGCAGCCGCGCTCGCCGCTCGCGCGCCTCGTGGTGAACGACGTCGGGCCGTTCATCCCGAAGGCGTCTCTCGAGCGCATCGGCTCGTATGTCGGCGAGGCACCGCGCTTCGCCACGCTGGGCGCGGTGGAGGCGCATCTGCGCCGCGTGGCGGCGCCGTTCGGTCTGCTGACCGATGCCCAGTGGCGCCACCTGGCGACGCACTCGGCGGTGCGCGACGGCGAGGGCTGGCGGCTGCACCACGACCCGGCGATCGGCGAGGCCTTCAAGGCAACGCCGCCCGCGGACATCGACCTGTGGCCGGTATGGGACGCGATCGCGCAGCCGGTGCTCGTGCTGCGCGGGGTGGACTCGGACCTGCTGCTGCGCGAGACGGCTCAGGAGATGGCGCGGCGCGGGCCGCGCCACGTCGAACTCGTCGAGTTCGACGGCTGCGGCCACGCGCCCGCGCTGATGGCGCAGGACCAGATCGAAGCGATCGCCCGGTTCCTGGCCGCGGGCTGAGGCTCACGCGCGCAGGGAGGTCGCGATCTCCAGCGCGAAGTAGGTGAGGATGCCGTCGGCGCCGGCGCGCTTGAAGCACAGCAAGGCCTCGGCGGCCGCGGCGCGGTCGAGCCAGCCGCGCTCGATGGCACCGGCGATCATCGCGTACTCGCCCGACACCTGGTAGGCGAAGGTCGGCATGCCGAAGATGTCCTTCACGCGACGGACGACGTCGAGATAGGGCATCCCAGGCTTGACCATGACCATGTCGGCGCCCTCGGCGACGTCGAGCGCCACCTCGCGCAGCGCCTCGTCGCCGTTGGCGGCGTCCATCTGGTAGTCGCGCTTGCCTTCCGCGCCCAGCTTGCGGCCGGAGCCGATGGCGTCGCGGAACGGGCCGTAGAAGGCCGAGGCATACTTGGCCGCGTAGCTCATGATGCGGACGTGCTGGAAGCCCCCGGCATCGAGCGCGTCGCGGATCGCGCCGACGCGGCCATCCATCATGTCCGACGGGGCGACGATGTCGCAGCCGGCCTCGGCCTGGACCAGCGCCTGGCGCACGAGCGCGGCGACCGTCTCGTCGTTGGCGACCCGACCCTGGCGCAGCAAGCCGTCGTGGCCGTGCGACGTGTAGGGGTCGAGCGCCACGTCGCACATGACGCCGATCCCGGGCACGCGCCGCTTCAGGGCGCGCACCGCCCTGCAGACCAGGTTGTCGGGGTTCGCCGCCTCGTCGCCGTCCTCGCTCTTCCGGTCCGGCGGCGTCTGCGGAAACAGCGCGATCGCGGGAATGCCTAGCCGCGCTGCGCGGCGCGCGTCCTTCACCAACTCGTCGATCGACAGGCGCGCGACGCCGGGCATCGACGCGATCGGCACGCGCTGGCCGCGGCCCTCCGTGACGAAGACCGGCCAGATCAGGTCGCTGGCGGCCAGCGCGGACTCGCGGACCAGGGCGCGTGACCATGCATCGCCGCGGTTGCGGCGCAGTCGGGTGCGCGGGAACGCGCCCCAGTTCGCGGGCAGGTTGGCCATGGGCGCCTCAGGTGGCCGCCAGGGCCTGGTCGAGGTCGGCGACGATGTCGTCGGGATGCTCGATGCCGATGGACAGGCGGACATAGCCGTCGGTGACGCCGGCCTTCTGCTGCTCCTCGGCCGTCAGCTGCGAGTGCGTGGTGGTGGCGGGGTGGATGGCGAGCGAGCGCGCGTCGCCGATGTTCGCGACGTGGTAGAACATCTCCAGCCTTTCGATGAAGCGGCGGCCTGCCTCGCGCCCGCCCTCGAGCTCGAAGCCGACGAGCGAGCCGTGGCCGCCGGCTAGCGCCGCGTCGGCGCGCCGGCGCAGCTCGCCGTCCATCAGGCCGGGATAGATCGTCCGCGCGACCTTGGGGTGGGTGGACAGGTACTTGGCCACGCGCGCGGCGTTCGAGCAGTGCTGGCGCATGCGCAGCGGCAGCGTCTCCAGGCCCTGGATGAACATGAAGGCGTTGAAGGGGCTCATCGCCGCGCCGATGTCGCGCAGCAGGGTGACGCGCATCTTTATGATGTAGGCGACGGGGCCGAGGGGCTTCACCGCCTGCGTCCACACCGCCCCGTGGTAGGACGGGTCGGGCGTGTTCAGCAGCCTGTGGCGTGAGGCATGCGCCTCCCAGTCGAAGTTGCCGCCGTCGACGACGACGCCGCCGATCGACGTGCCGTGGCCGCCGATCCACTTGGTCGTCGAGTGCATGACGATCGCGGCGCCGAGGTCGAGCGGGCGGCACAGGATCGGCGCGGCCGTGTTGTCCATGATCAGCGGCACGCCGATCTCGCGCCCCAGCTTCGCCACCTCGGCGATCGGGAAGACGTGGAGCTTCGGGTTCGGCAGGGTCTCGGCGTACCAGCAGCGCGTCCTGGCGTCGGTCGCGCGGAGGAAGCTCTGGGGATCCGAGGGATCCACGAAGCGGCACTCGATGCCCATCTGGCGCATCGTGTGCGCGAACAGGTTCCAGGTGCCGCCATAGAGGTCCGTGGAGGCGACGAAGTTGTCGCCCGCCTCGCAGAGGTTCTGGACCGCGAAGAGCGAGGCGGCCTGGCCGGAGCCGAGCGCCAGCGCCGCGACGCCGCCCTCGAGCTGCGCGATGCGCTCCTCGAGCACCGCGTAGGTCGGGTTCATGATGCGCGTGTAGATGTTGCCCAGTTCCTTGAGGGCGAACAGGTTCGCGGCATGGTCCGGCGAATTGAACTGGAAGCTCGTGGTCTGGTAGATCGGGACCGCGACGGCGTTGGTCGCGGGGTCGGCGCGATAGCCCGCGTGCAGCACGATGGTCTCGGGGTGGCGGCTCCTGGTTGCCATCTGGCGCTCCTTCCTGCGATCGGATGACGTCCTTCGGCCCGCTGTCACCACGACGGCGGCACGATGGCGCGGGCTGCGAGCGGGACCCGGCGGGGTCCGGAAAGGGGAGGCGCGGATGGCCCAGGACCTAGACGCGGACCAACTGGCGATGCAGGAGACCGCGCGCGGCTTCGCGCAGGAGCACCTCGCGCCGCACGCGGCGCGCTGGGACGAGGAGGAGATCTTTCCCGTCGACGCGTTGCGCGCCGCGGCGGGGCTCGGCCTCGCCGCGATGTACGTGCGCGACGACATCGGCGGCAGCGGGCTCTCGCGCCTCGACGCCGCCGTCGTCTTCGAGGAGCTGGCCGCGGCCTGCCCGTCGACCGCGGCGTTCCTGTCGATCCACAACATGGTCTCGTGGATGGTCGACGTCTTCGGCAGCGAGGAGCAGCGGCGCCGCTGGGGGCCGCGCCTCTGCGCCATGGACATCGTCGCCAGCTACTGCCTCACCGAGCCCGGCTCCGGCTCGGACGCCGCCAGCCTGCGCACGCGCGCCAGGCGCGACGGCGACCACTACGTGCTCGACGGGACCAAGGCCTTCATCTCCGGCGGCGGCGCGTCCGACCTCTACGTCGTGATGGCGCGCACGGGTGGCGACGGGCCGAAGGGCGTCTCCGCGATCGTCGTCGAGAAGGGCACGCCCGGCCTCTCCTTCGGCAAGAAGGAGCGCAAGCTCGGCTGGAACTCGCAGCCGACGGCGATGGTGATCCTCGAGGGCGCGCGCGTGCCCGTGGCGAACAGGCTGGGCGAGGAGGGGCAGGGCTTCTCCTTCGCGATGCGCGGCCTCGATGGCGGGCGGGTCAACATCGGGGCCTGCTCGCTGGGCGCGGCGTCGGCGTGCCTGCGCCTCGCGACCGACTACGCGAGGACGCGCCGGCAGTTCGGCCGGCCGATCGCCGAATTCCAGTCCCTGCAGTTCCGCATCGCCGACATGGCGACGACGCTGGAGGCCGCGCGGCTGATGGTCCGCCGCGCCGCGCGCGCGCTCGACGCCGGCGATCCCGACGCCACGATGCTCTGCGCGATGGCCAAGCGCTTCGCGACGGACACCGGCTTCGCCGTCTGCAACGACGCGCTGCAGGTGCATGGCGGCTACGGCTACCTCAAGGACTACCCGGTCGAGCGCTTCCTGCGCGATTCCCGGGTCCACCAGATCCTCGAGGGCACGAACGAGATCATGCGCCTCATCGTGGCGCGCCGGATCCTGGGAGGCTGAACCATGCGCAAGGGCGAGGGCGGCGCGGCCGCGGTCGAGGAGGGGATCCGCTTCGAGCGGCACGGGCGGCTGGGCGTCGTGACGCTCGACCGGCCCAAGGCGCTGAATGCGCTGACGCTCGGCATGGTCCGCGCGCTCGACCCGATGCTCGCGCAGTGGGCGCACGACCATTCGGTCGACGCGGTCGTCATCCGCGGCGCCGGCGACAAGGCCTTCTGCGCCGGCGGCGACGTGCGCGCCGTCTACGAGGCGGGGCGTCGTGGCACCGATGTCCTCACCTACGAGTTCTTCTTCGAGGAATACCGCCTCAACCGCCGCATCCATCGCTACTCGAAGCCCTATGTCGCGCTGATCGACGGGATCGCGATGGGCGGCGGCCTCGGCCTTTCCGTCCACGGGCGCTACCGCGTCGTCACCGAGCGCGCGAGCGCCGCGATGCCGGAGACCGCGATCGGGCTCTTCCCCGACGTCGGCGGCAGCTGGTTCCTCGACCGCGCGCCAGGCCGCATCGGGACCTATCTCGCGCTCACTGGCGCGCGCATCCGCGCCGCGGACATGATCCACGCGGGGCTGGCCACGCATTTCGTGCCGTCCGCCGACCTTCCCGCCCTGCACGACGCGCTCGCGCACACCTCGCCCGAGGCGGCGCTGCACCGCTTCGCGGACGATCCCGGGCCGGCGCCGCTGGCCGCGCAGCGGGCCGCCATCGACCGTGCCTTCGGCCATGCGAGCGTGGAGGAGATCCTCGCCGCGCTCGGCCGCGAGGGCGAGTGGGGCGCGGCGATCGCCGCCGACCTCGGCAAGCGCTCGCCCACGAGCCTGCGCGCCACCCTGCGCCTGCTCCAGCGGCACCATCGCCACGAGGTGGAGGACTGCCTGCGGGGCGAGTTCCGCCTCGTGCAGCGCTTCATGGCCGGGCACGACTTCTACGAGGGCATCCGGGCGGTGCTGGTCGACAAGGACCATGCGCCGAGATGGAAGCCCGCGCGGCTCGCCGACGTGGCGGCTGCGGACATAGAGGCGATGTTCGCGCCGCTCGAGGATGGCGACTTGCGCTTCGAGGACTGATGCGCGCCGCCGGCGCGCGAGGGAGGAACACATGGCGACGATCGCATTCATCGGCCTCGGCAACATGGGCGCGCCCATGGCCCGCAACCTGCTCAAGGCGGGCCATGTCGTGCGCGGCCACGACGTCGTCGCCGCGAACCTCGGGCGCTTCGCCGCCGCAGGGGGCGTCGCGGCGTCGTCGGCGGCGGAGGCCGCCTCCGGCGCCGAGGTCGTCGCCACGATGCTGCCGGCGGGCCGCCACGTGCGCGACGTGTACCTTGGCGCGGGCGGACTCGTCGCGGCATGCAGGCACGGGACGCTGCTAGTCGACTGCTCGACCATCGACGTCGCGACG
>VGDA01000165.1 GCA_016869915.1 Alphaproteobacteria bacterium | reverse complement strand
GGGAGCCGTCCTCGAGAACGAGGTCGGTGAACGTCCCGCCGATGTCGATCGCAACTCGCCTCGTCGCCACGCCAGCCTCGCCCGTCCAGATCGCAGGGCGGGCAAGATGGAAGAGAGTCCCGCGAGCGTCAATCGCCGAGGCGCGCCGTCAGGAGCCGCGGCCGAGCTGGGCGACGTAGCCGCGGTTGTGCGTCGGCGTGACCCAGATCTCGTTGAGGCAGACATGCGCCGGCGTCTCGACGGCGAATCGCACGACCTCGGCGACGTCCTCCGCGCGCAGCACGGTCGCGAGCTCCTCGGCCGAGAGCTTCTTCGGGCGCTGGGCGAGCATCGGCGTGTCGACCTCGCCGGGATGGATCGCGCAGGCCCGGATGCCGTTGACGCATTCCTCGACGTTGATCGCGTGGGACAGCGCGGTCAGGCCGTGCTTCGTCGTCGTGTACATCGGGCCGCTGAGCGCGCCCACCACGCGGCCCGCGATCGACGAGACGATGGCGAGCACGCCGTCCTTCTGCGCGCGCATCGCGGGCAGTGCGGCGGCGACGGTGTACATCTGGCTGCGCAGGTTGCCGTCCAGCAGGTAGTCCATGTCGGCCGGCGTGAGTTCGGACCACATGCGCCTCGTCACGTTCACGCCTGCAGCGCCCACGACGGCGTCGAGCCGCGCGTGGCGGGCGAGGATGGCGGCGACGATCGCCTCGGCGTCGGCGCGCCGCGCCAGGTCGCCCGGCATGCAGGCGACGTCGGCGCCCGGGCGCGCGGCCCGCGCCAGCGCCGCGGTCTCCTCGAGCGGCGCGGCGCGCCTGCCGGTCAGCACCAGCCTGTGGCCGGCCGCCGCGAGCGCGACGGCGCTCGCGCGGCCGATCCCGGTTCCCGCGCCCGTGATCCAGATCGCCTTGCCCGCGCCCATGTCGTCCCCTCCGTCGCCGCCGCTGCCTCAGAGCACGAGGCCGCTCTCCTCGTCGATGAGGTGCATGTGCCGCATGTCGGCCACCAGCGTCATGCGCTTGTTCGGCATGGCACCCGCGCCCGGATCGACGCGCCCGCAGACCTGCGCGCCTGCCAGCGGGAAGTACACCAGCGTCTCCATGCCCATCGGCTCCGTCACCTCGAGCACCGTCTCGAAGGCCTGCACCGAGCGATGCTCGGCGCCGCCGGGCTCGGTGATGTGCTCCGGGCGCAGGCCGAAGAGGAGCTTGCGGCCGGCGGAGGGAGCGTAGCGCGCGGTGCGGTCCTCCGGCACGTCGAAGGACGGGCCGCCGGGGATCGCGACGCGCAGCGCGCCGGAGGCCTTCTCCAGCGCGCAGGGTATGAAGTTCATCGCCGGCGAGCCGATGAAGCCCGCGACGAAGCGCGTGCGCGGCGAGGCGTAGAGCTCGGTCGGCGCGCCAGCCTGCTCGATCCGGCCGTTGTTCATCACGACCACGCGGTCGGCGAGCGTCATCGCCTCGACCTGGTCGTGGGTGACGTAGACGGTCGTGGTGCGCAGGCGCAGGTGCAGCTTCTTGATCTCCGTGCGCATCTGGACGCGCAGCTTGGCATCGAGGTTCGACAGCGGCTCGTCGAAGAGGAAGACCTTGGCGTGCCGCACGATGGCGCGGCCCATGGCGACGCGCTGGCGCTGGCCGCCGGAGAGCTGCCGCGGCTTGCGCTCGAGCAGCTCGCGGATGTCGAGGATCTGCGCCGCCTTGGAGACGCGGCCCGAGATGACCTCCTGGGCGAAGCGCTTGAGGCGCAGGCCGAAGGACATGTTCTCGGTCACGGTCATGTGCGGGTAGAGCGCGTAGTTCTGGAACACCATCGCGATGTCCCGGTCCTTCGGCGGGATGTCGTTGACGACCTCGCCCGCGATGCGGATGTCCCCGTCGGTGATCTCCTCAAGCCCGGCGATCATCCGCAGCGTCGTCGTCTTGCCGCAGCCCGACGGGCCGACCAGGACCACGAACTCGTGGTCGGCGATGTCGAGGTCGATGCCGCGCACGGCCTCGACCTCGTCGTAGCGCTTGACCAGCTTGCGAAGTTGCACGTCCGCCATGGGGTCAGCCTTTCGTCGCGCCGGCGGTGAGGCCGGCGATGTAGTAGTCCATGAGGAAGGCGTAGATCACGAGCGGCGGCAGCGCGCCGAGCAGCGCGCCAGTCATGATCTGCCCCCAGTTGAACACGTCCCCCTTGATGAGCGTCGTGACGATGCCGACCGGCAGCATCAGCTGGTCGGCCGACGTCGTGAAGGCGAGGGGGTACAGGAACTGCGCCCAGGACACCGTGAAGGCGAAGATCGTCGCCGCGATGATCCCGGGCAGCGCGACGGGGATGAAGATCCGCGTCAGCACCTGCATGTAGGACGCGCCGTCCATGATCGCCGCCTCGTCGAGCTCCTTCGGGATCGAGGCGAAGTAGCCGATCATGATCCATGTGCAGAAGGGGACGGTCAGGGTCGGGTAGAGGATGATCAGCATCCACCACCGGTTGATGAACTGGATGTCGGTCACCTCGTGCAGCCAGGCGAAGATCTTGAAAAGCGGGATGAAGAGCAGGGTGTCGGGCACGAGGTAGGTGAGGAACACGCCGGTCGCGAGCGTCGCCGAGCCCCAGAACTTCATGCGCGCGAGCGAGAAGGCGGCAAGAATGCTGATCAGCATCGTGATGATCACGACGCAGGTCGAGACCACGGCCGAGTTGCGGATGAAGATCATGAACTCGCGCGACGTCAGCAGCGCCGTGTAGTTGCTGAGGGTCGGGTTGTGAACCCACCAGGGCGTCGTCGCCGCGGAGATCTCGGCGCTCGTCTTGAGCGAGGTGATGAACATGTAGATCGGCGGCAGCAGGAAGAAGGCCGCGAAGATCGACAGGAAGACGTAGCTCCAGATCAGCGCCCAGCGGCGGTTCTGCCTGATGCTTCCACGGGGCGGCGCGGCGCCCTGCGTTGCGGATGCGGTATCCATCAGCCCTGGTTCCCCCGCTTGTTGACGTCCCGCAGGATGAAGATCGCCGCGATGGCGAGCAGCGGGAACATGAACAGCGACACGGCCGCGCCGAGCGGGATGTCGCTGGACTCGATGCCCAGCTTGAACGCGTAAGTCGCAAAGACATGAGTGGTGTCGATAGGACCGCCGTTCGTTAGCACTCGGACGATTGGAAAATTTGAAAAAGTCACAATCGTCGAGAAGAGGACGGTGATGGCGATAATATTTCGCATCATTGGAAGGGTAATGAACCACATCTTCTGCCACCAGCCGGCGCCGTCAATCTCGGCTGCCTCGTAGAGCTGCTCGGGTACCGACTTGAGCGCCGCGAGGTACATGATCATGAAGAAGGGCGCGCCGTACCAGACGTTGACCAGGATGACGGAGAACCGCGCCCAGCCCGTCTCGCCCAGCCACGGGACGCGCGGCCCGCCAAGGCCCTCGATCAGCCAATTGAAGGCGCTGTAGGAGGAGTCGAATAGCCAGAGCCAGGCGAGCGTGCTCATCGCCGGCGGGATCACCCAAGGCACCAGCAGCATGCCGCGCCACTTGCGCTGGCCTTTCAGCGGGATGTTATGCACGAGATGCGCGACGACGAAGCCGATCAGCGCCTTGAAGACCACCGCCGTGATGGCGAAGATGCAGCTCTGCCACACCACCATCCAGAACGTTTCGCGCTCGAAGAGATATTCGAAGTTCTCGAAGCCGACAAATTCCTCCATCGACTTGTTAAGCGTCGAGAGGTGTATCGCGTAGCCAGTCGGATAGACCACGAGGGCCGCGATCAGCACGATCAGCGGCAGCGCCATCAGGAAGGCGATGGTAGAGCGTCGCTGCGCCGCCTTGCGCAGGCTGGACTTGGGCTGCGGGGCGCCGGCTGGCGCGGTAGCGGCGTTGCTTGCCATTTCGGCCTCTGTCCGGGTGCTGTGCCCGCTCTGCGCGGCGGCCGGCGATCGCCGGCCACCGCGCGTCGCGTATCGGTCATGCGCGCTTGAAGCCCTGAAGTTCCCTCTGCGCCCAGTCGAGGCACTTGTCGATGGACTCGCCCTGGGTGGTCACGCGGGCGATCATCTTGGTCATGGTCGCCTGGGTGTAGATCTGGTTGGCGATCTTCGGCGGGCAGGGCGCCGCCGCGATCGACTGGACCTGGTGGTTGTGCGGGTTGGGGTAGTGGTAGAGCGTGCCCTTCGGCGGCTCGATCTCTCCCCATGTCTTGAGCGTGGTGAGGTTGGCGAAGGAGGGCAGGTCGTAGCCCCGGCTGCCCTCGACCAGCTTCGCGATCGCCTCCGGCTGGCAGAGCGCCATGATCAGGCTCTTCGCCGCCGACTTGTTCCTCGAGAAGTTCCAGATGCCCCAGAAATACGGGAGGAACGGCGCGTAGCGGCCATTCGGGCCCGCGGGCATGCCGTGCGTCCAGAGCTGCGCGCCGATCTGCGGCGCGTCGCGCACGGCGACCGCCCAGGAGCTCGGCGGGTTCATGATCAGCGCGCCGCGGCCCGAGATGATCCAGCGGTTGTTCGACGCGTCGTCCCAGGAAAAGACGTCGGTCGGCAGCCACTGGACCAGCCTCTTCGCGTATTCGAGGACCTGCCGCACGGCATCGGACTTGACGATGATGTCGCCGTTCGAATTGACCAGCTGGGCGCGATGGCTCTGGAAGAGCGCGCCGACCCAGTCGACGGCGTCGGAGGTCTGGCCGAGGGGCAGGCCGAAGGGCACGCCGGCCTTGAAGCACTTCTCGGCGGCGCCGAGGAAGGCTTCCCAGGTCCATGCGTCGGCCTTGGGCGGAGCCCCCGCGGGATACATCGCCTGAACGTCGATGCCAGCGTGCTGCTTCATCAGGTCGATGCGCGAGCAGGGTGGCTTCATCTGGCTGCCCGGGGCGGCGGGGACGGCGATCCACTTGCCGCCCGACTTGCCGAGATACTCGACCGTGCGGTTGACCGCGCCGTTCTTCTTGATCAGCTCGGCCATGACGTCGTCAACGGGCTCAAGCGAGCGCGCGTGGTCGGCCGGATGCCAGGTCGGGAAGGAAAGGATGTCATGGCCGGCCCGCGCCTGAGCCTCGGCGGCGATGGTCAGCAGGTTCTTGCTGCCTTGGCTGGTGATGTAGTCGATGGTCAGGTCGACCTTCTCCTTGGCCGCCCACTCCCTGCAGAGCGCGGTCAGCGAGTCGTTGGCGCCCGGGACCCAGTGGTCCCAGAAGCCGACCGAGAGCTTGCCGGCGGCATGTGCCCCGCGGACATGGAACGCCGCGGCGCCGGCGGCCGCCGCTGTGGCGCCGCTCCTGACGAGGCCGCGCCGCGTGAGATTCGATTTCGCCATTCGACCCTCCCTTGTGTCGCGTCGCGCCCCCTCGGCGCGTCGCGCGCCCGGGCTTGTGCCCGGGACCCCTTTTTAACACGCTACACAGCTATCGCGTAGAGGATCAATGCCCGGCTTCGCGCCGGTGCCCGCCACCGCCGGGATGCGAATTCGCCGGCGGGGTACGTCAGACCACGACCGAGAACTCCAGGCCGTCGCCCAGCGGCAGTTCGAGCGACACGTATCGGCCTGGGTTGCCCCGGACATGGTCGAGATATGGCTTCAGCGTCCGCCGGAAGGGTTTCGTGTCGTCGCACAGGACGCAGGATCCGCGCAGCAGGTGCGGCTCGAGCAGCCGCAGCACCGGCAGGCATGCCTCCTTCCATCCATCGAGGAACAGGATGTCGATCGGGCCGTCGATCCTGCGCAGCGTCTCGAGCGCGTCGCCCGCGCGCAATTCGATCTCGGCCTCGACGCCGGCGCGGCGGTAGTTGGCCTGCGCGCCGGCGACCTTGCCGGGCTCGAGCTCGGTCGTGACCACGCAGCCGCCGCCATTGTCTCGCACGGCGGCGGCCAGGTAGATCGTCGAGATTCCGAACGAGGCGCCGAACTCGACGATCCGCCGCGCCCCCTGCGCGCGAGCGAGCTGGTAGAGGACGCGCCCCTGCGCGGCGTCGATCGGGATGAACGCGTCGCGAAGGTGGGGCTTGGCGGAGTCGACCACGCCGCGGCCGCGCAGCAATCCCGCGGCGACCGAGGGCAGGGCCCGCAGGAAGACGCGGGTGTCGCGCCTGGCCGCGCGATGCAGGTCGTCGAGGACCGCGGCGATGCGGGGATCTTCGAGGCTGTTCATGTCCTTCTCCTTTGCGCTGCGTGACGGGAAGGATAATATGAGTAAAAGCTCGCTTCAGAGGACTCGCATCCGCCCATGCCCCGCCGCCGCGCCAGCGACCCGCGAAAGACGCCGCTCCAGGCGCGTTCGCGCGACACCTACGACGCCGTCCTGGAGGCGACGGCTCGCATCCTGGAGACGAAGGGGCTTGAGGCCGCCAACACGAACGCGATCGCCGAGCGCGCGGGCCTCAGCGTCGGTTCGCTCTACCAGTACTTCCCGGGCAAGACGGCGATCTTCGCCGAACTGATCCGACGCAACGACGCCGCGACCGCCGAGGGGCTGGCGGCGCTGGTCGCGGCGACGGCGGGGCAGGACCTGGCGTCGCGGCTGCGCGCCCTGGTGCAAGCCGCCGTCGCGCGGCAATTCGCGCGCCCGCGCCTCGCGCGGATCCTCGACTATCTCGAGGCAACCCTGGGCGCCGACGAGGCGCTGGACGCGGCCGACGAGCGCATCGTCGGGAGCGTCGAGGCGCTGCTGCACGCGCATGCCGGCGAACTCGCCCGGCCGCCGACGACGGTCGTCGCGCGCGACATGCTCTGGATCGCGAAGGGAATGATCGACGGCGCCAGCCTCGCGGGCGAGAGCGACGGGGCGGCGGTCGAGCCGCGCGTCGTGCGGGCGCTGCTCGGCTACCTCGGCGTCGAGGAGGATGCGGGCCGGGGCGGCGGGGCGATCCGGCCCGGCGGCCGTCGGCGGGCCAGGACAGGCCCGCCACGGCCTTGACCCGTTCGTGCGCAGTCGGATCCAGACAACGCTTGCGCCGACCAGAAATGGTTGCCCGGGCTACCCCCGGATTTCCGGACGGGTGATAGGATTCTTTCATCAACTGGAGGCATGCGATGCTCGCGTGGATCCTAGCTCTCATCCTGTCGGTCGTGGCGGTGACGCCGGCAGCGGCACAGCAGAACAATACGAACGTGACGCGCGAGCAGTCGCGCCTGCTGGTGGATATGCCCGGGACGCGCGGCGGCCACGAGGGTTTCCAGTACATCGGCTGGACGTCGAACTACTCGATGGAGGGTCACTTCGCCTTTGCGTCCGCCTCCACGAGCTATCCGCACGCGCGAGTTTGGATGACCGTGCTGTCGCGATCGCACCTCTGGGTCAACCACGGACCGATGAACGAAGCGCGTCTGCGCGAGATGGCGCCCTACCTGAAGGACCAGGCTGCGCGGCCGCTCTCTGCCCGCCCGGTGCCGTCTTCGCGGAACACGGAGGTAGTCCTGTTCGAGGTCGACGGCGGCGAATGCGCGATCTTCTCGATACGTGATCTGTCGACACCTGGCGGCGCGGGCGCGGCGGACCTCGGCACGCGGGGCTTCCACGGTGTCTACTGCGGGGCGAAAGGCGCGACGCTCACGAAGGACCTGCTCGAGGACGTCCTTGGCGGCATCTACTTCCGCCATGGCGGGGCCGTATACCGCGCCTACGGAGACGGCACGCGTCCAATCCCGGACCACATTCTGCGCGGCCCTCCGTTGCGGGGCGAGGCGGCGCCCCTGGCGCCCGTACCGGGGTGAGCGCGCCAAGCCGTCTGGAAATCCGGGGGTCGCTAAGCCT
>VGDA01000164.1 GCA_016869915.1 Alphaproteobacteria bacterium | reverse complement strand
TTTCGGACTCGTGGCCGAATGTGCTAGGACTCCACCGAAATGAGCCGGGACGTCGTCCTGGCTATTCAGCAACCTAAGCATTCGGAGCGGTCGCGCATTCGCGGCCGCCGACGAGGACGATGACCAGCGACCCCAGCGCCACCGCCGGCGGCACCGATCCGGTCGAGGAGGATGTCGCGAGCGGCGACGCCAACGCCCGCGACGCGAGCACGCATTTCCACTTCAAGCACCGCCTCTTCGCGGTGAAGGGCGCGCATTTCGCGGTCTCTCCCGCCACGGACGAACCCGTCTACAACGTCACGATGGGAGAACTGAAGGTGTCGCTGACCATCCCGACGCTGGCGGCGGAGTTCAGCCTCGGCGCCGACACCGACGACGGCAGGCTGCTGCGGGTCGTCGCGCGCAGCCTGCGCTACGTGAAGCAGATCCGCCCCGGCGACTCGATACCGCGCGAGATCCTCGACGGCACCTCGTCCTGAACGGTCGAGCCGCACCACCAGACCGTCGCCATCGCGCGCCTCTCCTACAACCTCATCAGCCCGCGCGCCGCGGGCGAATTCGAGGCGAACGAGTTCCAGGTGCTGAACAAGATGGCGAACGACGACGAGACGAAGAGCGCCGTCTCGGCGGCGCTGGTCGACATCGCGCAGACGGAGCGCCAGGGTCGCGAGACCAAGGAGATGATCTACGACCAGCTCGAGACGGTCGCGCGCGAGCTGGCCTACATCGAGGCGCTGCGCGAGCGCCACGGCAAAATCAAGATGATCCAGCGCAAGATCGCCGACGCCGGGAAAATGTACCGGCGCGAGCGCCAGACCTTCGAGGACGTCGGCCGCATCCAGGCGCTGCTGCGCGGGCCGATGGAGGAATTCCCGTCGATCTTCCAGATGGTCTACACGCAGATGGCCGACGTGCGGCAGGTGCTGCGCGACATCCCGCGGCAGACCCAGTTCATCCGCACGATGCGCGATGAGCTCCACGTGCGATTCATGAAGTGGGAGGAGCTGATCCAGCTCTGGGAGCCGATCGCGACCGAGCGCAGCGAGACGCTGGAGAAGGCGCTGCGCACGACCTACCGCTTCCTCGCGCGCCACTTCCCGCAGCGCAAGGACTGGACGCTCACCATCGCCAAGCGCTGACGCGGCGGCGCTACTCGCGCACCGCGCCGCCGCCGATGGCGGCGAGCTCGAACGCGGCGGCCATGAGCGCGCGCGTATAGGGCTCGCGTGGCGCGTCGAACACCGCCGAGGCGGGGCCGCGCTCCACCACCCGCCCGTCCTTCAGCACCATCACCTCGTCGGCGAGCGCGCGCACGACCTTCAGGTCGTGGCTGATGAAGACGTAGGACAGGCGGTGGCGCGCCTGCAGCTCGCGCAGCAGGTCGACGATCTGGGCCTGCACCGACATGTCGAGCGCGGAGGTCGGCTCGTCGAGCACGACGAGGCGCGGCTTGAGCACCAGCGCGCGCGCAATCGCGATGCGCTGGCGCTGGCCGCCGGAGAACTCGTGCGGGTAGCGGTGGCGCGTCTGCGGGTCGAGGCGCACCTCGCGCAGCGCCTCCACCACCATCGCGTCGCGCGCGGCGGCGTCGGCACCGAGGCCGTGGATGCGCAGCCCCTCGGCGACGATCTCGCCCACGGAGAGCCGCGGCGAGAGGCTGCCGAACGGGTCCTGGAAGACGACCTGCATCTCGCGCCGCAGCGGGCGCAGGGCGCGGCCGCGCAGCGCCTGCACGTCGCGGCCGGAGAAGCGGATCTCGCCGCGCGAGCCCTCGAGGCGCAGCAGCGCCATGCCCAGCGTCGTCTTGCCCGAGCCGGACTCGCCGACCACGCCCAGCGTATGGCCCTCGCGCAGCGACAGGTCGACGCCGTCGACGGCCTTCACGTGCGACACGATGCGCCGCAGCACGCCCGCCTTGACCGGGAACCAGACCCGGAGGTCCCTCGCCTCCAGGACGACCGGCGCCGCGGGGTCGCGCGGCGCGGGCCGGCCCTTCGGCTCGGCGGAGAGCAGGTGGCGCGTGTAGTCGTGCGACGGGTTGGAGAAGACCTCCGCGACCGGGCCGGACTCGACGATGCGCCCGGACTGCATCACCGCGACGCGGGACGCGATGCGCCGCACGACGCCGAGGTCGTGGGTGATGAACAGCATCGCCATGCCGAGGCGCTTCTGCAGGCCGGAGAGCAGCTCGAGCAGCTGCGCCTGGATGGTGACGTCGACCGCCGTCGTCGGCTCGTCGGCGATCAGCAGGTCGGGCTCGTTGGCGAGCGCCATCGCGATCATCACGCGCTGGCGCTGGCCGCCGGAGAGCTGGTGCGGGTAGGCGCCGAGGCGGCGCTCGGCCTGCGCGCCCATGCCCACCAGGCCGAGCAGCTCGACGATGCGCGCGCGCGCCGCCGCCGGCGACAGGCGCTTGTGGATCACCAGCGCCTCGCCGACCTGCCGCTCGATCGTGTGCAGCGGGTTGAGCGAGGTCATCGGCTCCTGGAACACCATCGCGACGCGGTTGCCGCGCACCTGGCGCATGCGCGCCTCGCCGGCGCCGAGCAGCTCCTCGCCGTCGAAGCGGATCGAGCCGCCGGGCGGGTGCGCGGCGAGCGGATAGGGCAGGAGCTGCAGGACGGAGAGCGCGCTCACCGACTTGCCGGAGCCGGACTCGCCGACCAGCGCCAGCGTCTCCCCGCGCCCGAGCGAGAAGGACACGCGGTCGACGGCCGTCGCGCGCCGGCCGCCGCCGAGGTCGAAGGTCACGGAGAGGTCGTTGACCTCGAGGAGCGGGGGGGCCATCGCCATCGTCCTCAGCGGAAGGTCTTGCGCGGGTCGAAGGCGTCGCGCACGGCCTCGCCCACGAAGACCAGCAGGGAGAGCATGGCCGCGATCACGACGAAGGCCGAGACGCCGAGCCACGGCGCCTGCAGGTTGTTCTTGCCCTGCGTGATCATCTCGCCCAGCGAGGGCGAGCCCGGCGGCAGGCCGAAGCCGAGGAAGTCGAGCGACGAGAGCTGCACCATCGAGCCGGAGAGGATGAAGGGCATCATGCTGAGCGTCGCCACCATCGCGTTGGGAAGTACGTGGCGGAACATGATCGAGGCGTCGCCCGCGCCGAGCGCGCGCGCGGCGCGCACGTAGTCGAAGTTCCGCGCGCGCAGGAACTCCGCGCGCACGACGTCGACCAGCGCCATCCAGGAGAACAGCAGCAGCAGCGCCAGCAGCCACCAGAAGCTCGGCTGGATGAAGGCCGAGAGGATGATCAGCAGGTAGAGGACGGGCATGCCGCCCCAGACCTCGAGGAAGCGCTGCACCGACAGGTCGACCCAGCCGCCGAAATAGCCCTGCAGCGCGCCGACCACGACGCCGACCACCGAGCTGACCAGCGTCAGGGTCAGGCCGAACAGGACGGAGATGCGGAAGCCGTAGAGCAGCCGCGCCACGACGTCCCGGCCCTGGTCGTCGGTCCCCAGCCAGTGCGTGCGCGAGGGCGGCGCCGGGAAGGGCACGCCGAGGTCCTTGTCGACGCTCCCGTGGCCGAAGGGGATGAGCGGCCAGACGATCCAGCCCTTCTCCTCGATCGCGTTGCGCACGAAAGGATCCCGGTAGTCGGCCTCGGTCTCGAAGTCGCCGCCGAAGGCCGTCTCCGGGTAGGCGACGAGGAAGGGCACGCGCAGCTGCCCCTCGTAGCGCACGAGCAGCGGGCGGTCGTTGGCGATCACCTCGGAGACGAGCGACACCGCGAAAAGCGCGAGGAAGATCCAGAGCGACCAGAAGCCGCGGCGGTTGCGCCGGAAGTTCTCCAGGCGCCGGCGGTTGAGCGGCGAGAGGCGCCCGGCGAGGCTCATCCGCGCCCCGCGAAGTCGATGCGCGGGTCGACCAGCGTGTAGGTCAGGTCGCCCACGATCTTCATCACCAGCCCCATGAGGGTGAAGACGTAGAGCGTCGCGAACATCACCGGGTAGTCGCGGTTGATCGCCGCCTCCCAGCCGAGCTGGCCGAGCCCGTCGAGCGAGAAGATCACCTCGATGAGCAGCGAGGAGGTGAAGAACACGCCGATGAACGCCGCCGGGAAGCCCGCGATCACGATCAGCATGGCGTTGCGGAAGACATGGCCGTAGAGCACGCGCCGCTCGGGCAGGCCCTTGGCGCGCGCGGTGACGACGTACTGCTTGCCGATCTCGTCGAGGAAGGAGTTCTTGGTGAGGATGGTCAGGCCCGCGAAGCCGCCGACCACCATCGCCGTCACCGGCAGCACCATGTGCCAGAGGTAGTCCATGGCCTGCTGCATCGGCGTCATCGAGGCGAAGCCCTCCGAGACGAGGCCGCGCAGCGGGAAGAGCTTGAGGAAGCCGCCTCCCGCGAAGAGCACGATCAGCATGACGCCGAAGAGGAAGCCCGGGATCGCGTTGCCCGCGATCACGATGCCCGAGGTCCAAACGTCGAAGGCCGAGCCGTCGCGGATGGCCTTGCGCACGCCGAGCGGGATCGAGATCAGGTAGACGATCAGCGTCGTCCACAGCCCGAGCGAGATCGACACCGGCAGCTTGTCGACGACCAGGTCGACGACGTCGCGCCCCTTGAAGTAGGAGCGGCCGAGGTCGAATGTCGCGTAGCGCGCCATCATCATGGCGAAGCGCTCGCCGATCGGCCGGTCGAAGCCGAACTGGCGCTCGAGGTCGCGGATGATCTCCGGGTCGATGCCGCGCCCGGCGCGGCTGCGCTCGTCGCCGCCCTGTCCCGGCGCCCCGCCCTGCCCCTGGATGTCGCCCGCCCCGGCGCCGGTGAAGCGCGCGGTGGCGTCCGTGTTGAGGCCCCTGATCTGCGCGACCACGACGTCGATCGGCCCGCCCGGCGCGGCCTGCACGATTGCGAAGTTGATGACCATGATCGCGAGCAGCGTCGGGACCACGAGCAGCAGGCGGCGGACGATGTAGGCGCCCAAGGCTCAGCGCCCCCGGCGGCGATGCGGGGCGGCGCTCACCGCCCCTGCGCCCGCTTCTCGCGCAGCGCGGCGTCGCGCTGCGGGTCGACCCACCAGACAGAGGGCAGGTAGCCGACGCGCGGCGTGACTGCCGGGCGCGCGAAGCGGTCCCAGTAGGCGACGCGGTCGACGCGCGTGTGCCAGTGCGGCACGACCAGGAAGGACCATTGCAGCGCGCGGTCGAGGGCGCGCGTGCGGGTCACGAGCGTGGCGCGGTCGGGCGCCGAGATCACCGCCTCCACCAGCCGGTCGATCGCCTCGTTCTTCAGCCCCGCGAGGTTGCCCGAGCCGACGACGTCGGCCTTGGCGGAGTTCCAGTAGTTGCGCTGCTCGTTGCCCGGCGAATCCGACGCGCCGAAGACGGTGACCGTCATGTCGAAGTCGAACTCCTCGAGGCGGCGCTGGTACTGCGCGGTATCGACGAGGCGCGTCTGGGCCTGGATGCCGAGGCGCTTGAGGTTCTCGAGGTAGGGCAGCGCGATGCGCTCGAAGAGGCCGCCCTGGTTGAGCAGGATGTCGAAGCGGAAGGGCTTGCCGCCCGCGTCGACCAGCACGCCGTCCTTCACCTGCCAGCCGGCCTCGCGCAGCAGCCGCGTCGCCACGCGCAGGTTGTCGCGCAGGTTGCCGCTGCCGTCGGTGCGCGGCGGCTGGTACTCCTCGGCGAAGACGCGCGGCGGCAACTGCGCGCGCAGCGGCTCGAGCAGCGCGAGCTCGCCCGCGTCGGGCAGCCCGCGCGCCGAGAGCTCGGAATTGTCGAAGTAGCTGCGCGTGCGGGCATAGGCGCCGAAGAAGAGCTGGCGGTTCGACCACTCGAAGTCGAAGGCATGGGCCAGCGCCTCGCGCACGCGCGCGTCGCGGAACTGCTCGCGGCGCAGGTTCATGACGAAGCCCTGCATGCCGTTGGTGCGTTCCTCCGCGATCTCCTCCTTGCGGTAGAGGCCGCGCTCGAGGCCCGGGCCCTCGTAGCGCGTCGCCCAGGCGAGCGCCTGGTTCTCCTGCCGGATGTCGTATTCCCCGGCCTTGAACGCCTCGAGCGCGACGGTCGGGTCGCGGTACCAGTCGTAGCGCATGGCGTCAAAGTTGTTGTGCCCGCGCCGCACCGGCAGGTCGCGGCCCCAGTAGCCCGGCACGCGGCGCAGCGTCACGAAGCGCCCCGCCTCGAAGGCATCGACGCGCAGGGGCCCGGAGCCCAGCTGCGGCTCGAGCGAGGGGCGCGAGAAGTCGCGCGTCGCCCACCACGCCTTCGAGAACACCGGCAGCTCGCCCACGATCAGCGGCAGCTCGCGGTTGGTCGCGTCGGAGAAGGTGAAGCGCACGGCGCGCGGGCCAAGCACCTCGGCGGCGCGCACGCCGCCGTAGTAGGAGCGGAAGAAGGGATGGCCCTTGGTGCGGATGGTCTCGAAGGTCCAGGCGACGTCCTCGGCCGTGATCGGCGAACCGTCGTGGAAGCGCGCCTCGGGCCTGAGGTGGAAGACGATCCAGCTGCGATCGTCGGGCACCTCCACCGTCTCGCAGACGAGGCAGTATTTCGAGAAGGGCTCGTCGGCGGAGCTGGCCATCAGGGTGTCGATGGTGGCGCTCGCCACGCCGGCGGGGACGCCTCCGAGGATCCAGCTGTTGAAGCTGTCGAACGTCCCGACCGCGTGGAAGCGGACCTCGCCGCCCTTGTGCGCGTCCGGGTTCGCGTAGTCGAAATGGCGGAAATCCGGCCCGTATTTCAGGTCGCCATGCATGGCGATGCCATGGGAACGGGTCGCCTGGGCCTGCGCGCCCGGGGCGGCAAGGCCGAGGCCGGCCGCGGCGGCGAGGCCCGTCGCTGCGAGGAAGGCCAGAAGACGCATGTCCGCTCCACGGGGTTCGAGGCGGGGGAAAGTGTGGAGAGCGGACCCCCTCCCGGCAAGGGGGCCGCTCCGGCGATGCCGCCGGCGGGGCGCGGCCTCAGCCGCCGTTCAGGACGGCAAGCGCCGCGCGATGCATGCGCGCGTCGCCGGCAAGGACGACGCGGCCATCGTTGTGCAGGCCGAGCGGAGCCCCGGCCCAGTCGGTGATGACGCCGCCGGCACCCTCCGCCACCGGTACCAGCGCCGCCCAGTCATAGACCTTGAGCTGGGCCTCGACCACGAGGTCCGCCCAGCCGCTCGCGACCAGCCCGTAGCCGTGGCAGTCGTTGCCGAAGATCGGGAACTTCACCTGCTCGTGCAGGCGGTCGAAGCCGTCCCAGTCGCGGCCCGCGAACATGTAGGGGGAGGTCGCGTAGAGCACCGCGTCGGCGAGCCGCGCGCAGGCGCGCGTTCGGCAGGGCTTGCCGTTGTGCGTGCTGGCGTCGCCCGCGGCGCCGACCCACCGGTCCGCCGCGGCCGGGCAGTCGATCACGCCCACCACCGGCTTCCCGTCTCGGCACAGCGCGACGAGCGAACCGAAGAGCGGCCGGCCGGTGACGAAGGACTTCGTGCCGTCGATCGGGTCGAGGACCCAGACATGGCTGGCGTCGGCGCGGTCGGATCCCCATTCCTCGCCGATGATCCCGTGCTCCGGGAACTCGGCGCGGATGATCTCGCGCATGACCCGTTCCGACTCGCGGTCGGCGATCGTCACCGGCGACGCGTCCGACTTGGTCTCGGTGTCGGGATCGTTGCGGAAGTAGCGAAGGGCTATCGGCCGCGCCGCGTCGGCGAGGCGGATGGCGAGCGACTTGATGCGCTGGAGTTCGACGGTCATCGGCGTGCGGATAAGGCCACGCCGCACCGTGGA
>VGDA01000163.1 GCA_016869915.1 Alphaproteobacteria bacterium | reverse complement strand
AGGGAAGGGATCAAGCCTGTCTTGGAGGCGCGAGAGATCGGCCGCCACCTCCTCGCCGACGATGTCGGCGCGGGTGGAGAGCGCCTGGCCCAGCTTGACGAAGCCGGGACCGAGCGCGGTCAGCGCCGCGGCGAGGCGCTCGCCCGGCCGGCCGGGCACTGGCTCGCGCGGGCGCAGGGCGCGCAGCGCGAGCGCGACCGGCGCGGGCGGCGGGCCGCTGGCCTCGCCGAGCCAGGCCAGCGCGTCGTGGCGCGCCAGCGTGGCGGCGATGCGCCAGAGGCGGCGCAGGTTGCGAAGCACGCGGATCACGGCGTCGCGCCCGTCACAGGCGCCAGGCCGAATGTATGGCCGCGATGCCGCCCGAGAGGTTGCGGAAGCGCGGGCGGCCCAGCCCGGCCTCGCGCATGCGCGCCACCAGCTCCTCCTGGCGCGGGAAGCGGCGGATCGATTCCACGAGATAGGCATAGGCCTCGCGGTCGCCCGCCACCGCCTGGCCCAGCGCCGGGAGGATGGAGAAGGAATAGGCGTCGTAGAGCCGGTCGAGGCCGGGCACGACGACATGGCTGAACTCGAGGCACAGGAAGCGCCCGCCCGGCTTCAGCACGCGACGCGCCTCGGCCAGCGCCTGGTCGATGCGCGTGACGTTCCGCAGGCCGAAGGCGATCGTGTAGGCGTCGACGCTGCGGTCAGGCAGCGGCACGCGCTCGGCGTCGCCGACCGCGAGGCCGATGGCGCAGCCGTCGATGCCGGGGATCTCGCCGCCATCGAGCAGGCGGTCGCGCCCGCGCGCGACCATCGCGGCGTTGATGTCGCAGACGATGGCGCGGCAGCCCGGCGCGGCGGCGACGATGGCGCGCGCGACGTCGCCCGTGCCGCCCGCGACGTCGAGCACGAGCTCGCCCGCGCGCGGCGCCAGCTGCGCGACCAGCTCCGCCTTCCAGATCCGGTGGACGCCCGCCGACATCAGGTCGTTCATCAGGTCGTAGCGGTCGGCGACCGAGTCGAAGACGCGGCGCACGAGCGGCGCCTTGTCGCCTGCGGGCACGGTGCGGAAGCCGAATGAGGCCGTGTCGGTCATGGGGCGGGCAAAATAGCGCCGGAACCCCGCCCTAGCCACCTCTGCGGCGGCGCGCCCGGGCGCTCTGGCGCCGCGTGCGCGGGCAGGCTAGATGACGACGCCATGGCCACGCCCCGCACCCTGATCGATTCCGCCACCATCGGCGCGCGCATCGACGCGCTCGCCGGGCGCATCGCCGCGACCATGCCCGAGGACTTCGTGATGGTCGTGATCCTCAACGGCGCCTTCATGTTCGCCGCCGACCTCTCCCGCGCGCTGGCGCGGGCGGGGCGCCACCCTACGATGGAGTTCATCAACCTCAAGAGCTACGGCGACGCCACCGAGAGCGCCGGCCAGGTGCGCGTCCTCGGCACGCTGCCCGAGCGCCTCGACGGCCGCGCCGTTCTGCTGGTCGATGACATCCTCGACACCGGCCGCACGATGCATTTCGCGCGCGCGCTGCTGGCCGGGCTGGGCGCGTCGCCGGTACAGCTCTGCACCTTTCTCGACAAGCCCTCGCGGCGCGTCCTCGACATCCGGGCCGAGCATGTCGGCTTCGAGGTCGAGGACCGCTTCGTCGTCGGCTACGGGCTCGACCACGCCAAGAAGTGGCGCGGCCTGCCGGACCTCGCGGCAATCGACTGAACGGGCGTCGCGCGCATGCCCGAGCTGCCGGAGGTCGAGACCGTCCGCAGGGGCATCGCCCCGCATCTCGAAGGCGCGCGCATCGTCCAGTTCGTCGCGCGGCGCGCCGACCTGCGCACGCGCCTGCCCGAGCGGCTGGCCGAGCGCGTCGCGGGCCGGCGCGTGGCGGCGGTGCGGCGGCGCGCGAAATACGTGCTGGTCGACCTAGCGCCGCGCGGCGCCGACCCGGCGGAGACGATGATCGTCCACCTGGGCATGAGCGGCCGGCTGGTCGTGCGCGCCGCGGACGGCACGCCACCGGGGCGCCACGAGCACGTCGCCTTCTCCACCGACCGCGGCATGGAGATCCGCTTCTCCGACCCGCGGCGCTTCGGCGTGCTCGACCTCGTCGAGACCGCGCGGCTCGGCGAGGACAGGCGCTTCGCGCCGCTCGGGCCCGAGCCGCTCTCCGACGCCTTCACCACCGAGGCGCTCGCCGCGGCGCTGGAGGGCAGCCGCACCTCGATCAAGGCGGCCCTGCTCGACCAGCACCGCGTCGCGGGCATCGGCAACATCTATGCCTGCGAAGCGCTCTTCCTCGCCGGCATCTCGCCGCGCCGGCGCGCCGGCTCGGTCTCGCCCGAGAGGCTGGCGCGGCTGGTCGCGGCGGTGAAGGACGTGCTGGCCCGTGCCATCGCCGCGGGCGGCTCCTCGGCGCGCGACTACGTGCAGAGCTCCGGCGAAGCCGGATGGTTCCAGCATTCCTGGGCGGTCTACGACCGCGAGGGCCAGCCCTGCCCGGGCTGCGACTGCGGCGGCGGCGTCAGGCGCGTCGTGCAGGCCGGGCGCTCCACCTTCTATTGCGCGCGCCGCCAGCGCTGAGGTAAGGCCCCGCGCGATGGACCTGCCCCGCATCGGCGCCCCGATCGCCCTCCGCCTCGCGGCGGCCGCGCTCGCCGCCACGCTGTCGGCCTGCGCCGCGCCGGCGCCCGGCCCCGCGCCCGCCGCGACCGTCCAGGGCGAGTCCTATTTCGCGGGCATCGACGACCTGCCGCTGGCGCCGGGCCTGGTCGAGCGGCCGGGCGAACGCACGAGCTTCGAGACCGTCGCCGGGCGCATCGAGGCGCGCGGCGCCGCCGGGCGCGCGAGCCGCGAGGCGGTCGCGGCCTTCTACGCGCAGACCCTGCCGCAGCTCGGCTGGCAGCCCCAGCGCGACGGCGGCTATGCGCGCGGCGGCGAGCGCCTCGGCCTCGAATTCTCCAGCCCGCCGGAGGACGCGGGCACGCTGCTCCTGCGCATCCTGATCACGCCGGGCTGAAGCCAGCCCCGCGCAACCCCCAGCAGACCCGAAGAGGATACCATGGCCTACGAGAACATCCTGGTCGAGACGCGCGGTCGCGTCGGCCTGATCACCCTCAACCGCCCGAAGGCGCTCAACGCGCTCAACGCCGCGCTGATCGCGGACCTGGGCCATGCGCTCGACGCCTTCGAGGCGAATGCCGAGGTCGGCGCGATCGTCGTCACCGGCTCCGAGCGCGCCTTCGCCGCCGGCGCCGACATCAAGGAGATGGCGTCCAAGGGCTACATGGACGTCTACCTCGAGGACTTCATCACTCGCGGCTGGGAGCGCATCACGACCTGCCGCAAGCCGATCATCGCCGCAGTCGCGGGCCACGCGCTCGGCGGCGGCTGCGAGGTCGCGATGATGTGCGACTTCATCATCGCCGCCGACAACGCGCGCTTCGGCCAGCCGGAGATCAGCATCGGCACCATCCCCGGCGCCGGCGGCACGCAGCGCCTGACGCGCTATGTCGGCAAGTCGAAGGCGATGGAGATGTGCCTGACCGGGCGGATCATGGACGCCGCCGAGGCGGAGCGCAGCGGGCTGGCGAGCCGCGTCGTGCCGGTCGGCGACCTTGTCGCCGAGGCGATGAAGACCGCGGAGAAGATCGCCTCGATGTCGCGGCCGATCGCGATGATGGTCAAGGAATCGGTCAATCGTTCCTACGAGACGACGCTGGCCGAGGGGATCCGCTTCGAGCGCCGCCTCTTCCACTCCACCTTCTCGACCGAGGACCAGAAGGAAGGCATGGCGGCCTTCGTCGAGAAGCGCCAGCCGCAGTTCAGGAACCGCTGAGGGACGGGCCTTCGCGCGCGCGCCGGGCCCGTGCGCGCGCGACCCCCTGCGGTTGACGCTCGCGGCGGGCCGGGGCTATAACCCGCCGCCTTTTCGCACCCAATCCCTCATCCACGGAAGATCGCAATGGCCAACACGAAATCCGCAGCGAAGGCTGCCCGCCAGTCGCTGAAGCGCAAGGCCGTGAACGACGCGCGCCGCTCGCGCATGAAGTCGAGCGTGAAGAAGTCCGAGGCGGCGATCGCCTCCGGCGACAAGGCCGCCGCCGCCGACGCGTTCAAGGCGATGCAGACCGAGCTGATGCGCGGCGCGCGCAAGGGCGTCGTCCACCGCAACGCCGTCGCGCGCAAGATGTCTCGCCTGTCGAAGCGCATCAAGTCACTGAAGGCTTGACTCGCGGCGCGCGACGCGCAAGGCCGCGCGCGCAAGTTCGACCATCCGACCGTGCCGCGCGAGAACGCCGCGCGGCGCGGGAGTCGAGGAAAAAATTTTCCGCGCCTCCGGGCGCGCATGTTGCCGCCCCGCGAAGCCGGTGCTTAGAGTCCGGCCGTTGTCACGCGTGAACGGTCGCAAGAACCGAGGCGCGCGACACGTGGAACAGGGACGGGCGGAACGCGCTCCGGCGCGCGAGGCGCAAGGCGAAGAGGAAGCATCGGGCGATGGGCGCCCGCATCGGCGCGTGTGCGGGCATCGTCCCGCGCGGGATGCGCGAGGCGGGGCGGCCCGGTGCCCGCGAACGGGTTCCGGATTGCGGATCGCGCCGTCGCGCGGCCGCGCGAGGCGACGGCGAAAGGCGACCTGGGTCGAGATGACGGCGACGAGCGACACTGCACAGGGCTACGCGGGCGACCTCACGCCGCGCGAGGCGTGGGAACTGCTGGCGCGCGAGCGCGGCGCGGTCCTCGTCGACGTGCGCTCGCGCCCGGAATGGAGCTTCGTCGGAGTGCCTGACCTCGCCTCGATCTCCAAGCGCCCCGTGCTCGTCGCCTGGCAGCATTGGACGCCGGGCGCGCAGGGCGCGGTGATGGCGCCGAACGCGGCCTTCGCCGATGAACTCGCCGCGGCCGTGCCGTCGCGCGACGCCCTGGTCGTCTTCATCTGCCGCTCGGGCGCGCGCTCGCGCGCCGCCGCCATCCTGGCGACCGGGCTCGGCTACGCGCGGGCGCATAATCTTTCCGGTGGCTTCGAGGGCGTGCATGACGGCGAGCGCCATCGCGGCCGCGTGGACGGGTGGAAGGCCTCGGGCCTCCCCTGGACGCAGGACTGAGGGGCGGGGGAGCGGCATGGGCACCGACAGGGATCCGTCCGTCGAGGGGCAGTGGGCGCGCGTGCGCGCGAAGCTGCGCAAGGAGCTCGGCGACACTGCCTATCGCAGCTGGATCCGCCCGCTGACGCTCTTGGGCGTGGAGAATGGCGAGGCGAGGCTCGGCGCGACGACGCGCTTCGTGCGTGACTGGGTGCGCTCGCACCACGCCGACCTGATCCGCACGATCTGGGCGAGCGAGAACCGCGAGATCGCCGCGGTCGACATCGCCGTGCAGGCCGCGACCACCGTGGCGCGCAGCGAGGACCTCGCGCGCGCCGAGCCGCCGCGCCCGGCGATGCAGCTGCTGCGCACGGTCGAGCCGGCCGCGGCGCACGCGCCCGACGCGCCGGAGGAATTCGGCGCCGCGCTCGACGCGCGCTTCACCTTCGACACCTGGGTCGTCGGCAAGTCGAACGAGTTCGCCACCGCCGCCGCGCGCCGCGTGGCCGAGGACACCAAGGCGTCGATCAACCCGCTCTTCCTCTATGGCGGCGTCGGCCTGGGCAAGACCCACCTGATGACCGCGATCGCCTGGCATATCCGCCGGCGCCACGCGCAGCGCCGGGTCATGTACCTCTCGGCCGAGAAGTTCATGTTCCAGTTCATCCGCGCGATGCGCTCGAAGGACACGATGTCCTTCAAGGAGCAGTTCCGCTCGGTCGACGTGCTGATGATCGACGACGTGCAGTTCATCGCCGGCAAGGACGCCACGCAGGAGGAGTTCTTCCACACCTTCAACGCGCTGGTGGACCAGAACAAGCAGATCGTCCTGTCCGCGGACAAGAGCCCCTCCGACCTCGAGGGCGTCGAGGAGCGCGTGAAGTCGCGCCTCGGCTGGGGCCTCGTCGCGGACATCCACCCGACGACCTACGAGCTGCGCCTCGGCATCCTGCAGGCCAAGGCCGAGCGCGCGGGCGTCGCGGTGCCGCTCAAGGTGCTCGAGTTCCTCGCCCACAAGATCACGCAGAACATCCGCGAGCTCGAGGGCGCGCTCAACCGCATCACCGCGCACGCGACGCTGATCGGCCGCCCGATCACGATCGACAGCTCGCAGGAGGTCCTCCACGACCTCATCCGCGCCAACGACCGGCGCGTGACGATCGAGGAGATCCAGAAGCGCGTGGCCGAGCATTTCGCGATCAGGCTCGCCGACATGCACAGCCCGCGGCGCGCGCGCGCCGTGGCGCGGCCGCGCCAGGTGGCCATGTACCTCTCCAAGCAGCTGACCTCGCGCTCGCTGCCGGAGATCGGGCGCAAGTTCGGCGGCCGCGACCACACGACCGTCATGCACGCCGTGCGCAAGATCGAGGAGCTGCGCGCCTCCGACCACGGCTTCGCCGAGGACATCGACCTCCTCCGGCGCATGCTCGAGTCCTGAGGCGGGCGCCGCCCCGCCCGCCCGGATGGCTTCCGCGCCGACCGTCCTCGTCACCGGCTTCGAGCCCTTCGACGGCGACGAGGAGAACCCCAGCGCCCTCGTCGCCCGGGCCCTCGGTGGGCGGCGCATCGCCGGCGCCGAGGTCGCGTGCCGCATCCTGCCGGTCTCGCTCGACTGCCTCGACGCCGCGCTCGACGCCGCGCTGGGCGCGCTGCCGGTCCCGCCGCGCGCCGTGCTCGCGCTCGGCCTCGCCGCCGGCGAGGCAGTGATCCGCCTCGAGCGCGTGGCGCTCAACGTCGCGGACTTCCGGATCCCCGACAACGTTGGCGCGCTGGCCCGCAACCTGCCGCTCGAGCCCGGCGGGCCGGATGCGCGGCTCAGCCGCCTGCCGCTGGAGGCGATCCTGGCCGCGCTGCTGGCCGGCGGCATCCCGGCGCGGCTGTCCGAGACGGCCGGGCTCTATCTCTGCAACGCGGCGATGTACCGGCTGCTCGGCCGCCTGCCGGCCGGGCTGCCCTGCGGCTTCGTCCACCTGCCGCCCCTGCCCGGCCAGGTGGCGCGGCGGATCGCGCGGGCCGGGGGCCGGGTCTCCGGCCGCGACCCCGGCCTCGCCTCCATGCCCCTCGACCTCCAGGTCCGGGCCATCGAGGTCGCCGTGGAGGCCACCCTGGCCGAGGCCGGGCGTGACGGCTGACCGGGCCGGGTCCCGGCGCGCCGGACGGGGTATTCTTCTCTAGGCTTCAATTGCTTCTGGTATACTAGTTGTCCTTGCGGTCGGGCAGCGGATCGGCGTCCTGCCGCCGCCCGGCAAGGAGGCGCGCCAGGCCCGTCCCGGGCGCGCCGGAAGGCGCCGGCGGACCCATGGCGGTTCCTCGCCGGCGCGCCCGCGCAGGACGCCGCAACCAGGGTGGCAGCCGCCCCATGAAGCTCACGATCGAACGCAGCGCGCTGCTCAAGGCGCTCGCCCATGTGCAGAGCGTCGTCGAGCGCCGCAACACGATCCCCATCCTCGCCAATGTCCTGCTCGACGCGCAGAAGCCCCGCCTGTCGCTGGCGGCGACGGACATGGACATCGCGATCGTCGAGAACGTCCCCGCGGATGTCGCGAAGGGCGGCACGATCACCGTGCCCGCGCACACGCTCTACGAGATCGTGCGCAAGCTGCCCGAGGGCAGCCAGGTCGGCCTCGAGACGATCGGCGACAAGGGCCAGGTGAGCGTGCGCGCGG
>VGDA01000162.1 GCA_016869915.1 Alphaproteobacteria bacterium | reverse complement strand
CGCGGCATGGCGGTGCACACGCTGCCGCCGCCCTGCGAGGGATTCCAGTACCTGCTGACGCTGCGCATCCTCGACGGCTTCGACGTCGCGCGGCTCGAGCGCAACGGCGTCGACCACCTCGACCTCGTCTGGCGCGCGATCCGCGTCGCGGCCGGCGCGCGCATCGCGCACAACAACCCCGACAAGCGCAAGCTGAAGGAGCTGCTCTCCGAGCGCTTCGTGGCGAAGCTCAGGAAGCGCGTCGCCGACGGCAAGCCGATCGACGGCCCGACCGAGCAGTGGATCGAGGCGCGCCCGATCGACGAGCGCAAGGAGCACACGACCTCGTTCTCCGCCGCCGACCGCGAGGGCAACGTGGTGTGCATCACCCAGAGCCTCGGCGCCACCTTCGGCTGCGGCGTCGTCGTGCCGGGCACGGGCGTGTGCCTCAACAACTTCCTCTACTGGGGCGAGGTCAACCCGAAGGGCACGAACTACATGCGCCCCGGCGGCCCGCTGGCGCTGCCCACCGCGCCGACCATCGCGACGCGCAAGGGCCGCCCGGTGCTCGCGCTCGGCACGCCGGGCAGCTACGGCATCTGCCAGACCCAGACCCAGACCATGGTGCAGCTCGTCGACTACGGGCTGCAGATCCAGGACGCGATCGAGGCGCCGCGCGCGCGCCTCTGGGACGGCAGGCGCGTGCAGGTCGAGGGCCGCGTGCGGCCGGAGGTGGTCGAGGCGCTGAACGCGCGCGGCCACGCGGCCGAGTCCTACGTGCCCTGGACGATGACGGTCGGCGGCATGCACGGCATCGTCATCGACCCGGAGACCGGCGCGATGACCGGCGGCTGCGACCCGCGGCGCGACGGCTACGTCGCCACCGCCTGAGCCGGGGCGGGCGCGCGCCCGCGCGCCCCGTCAGGCAAAGCGCAGGCGCTGGCCGATGCCGCGCGCGGCGGCCTTCTCGAGCATCGCGTGCCCCAGCGCGATGTCCGAGAGCGACAGGCCGCGATGCCAGAACAGGATGGTCTCGTCGTCGCGCTCGCGCCCCGGCCGGAGCCCGGCCACGACCTGCCCGAGCTCGGCGTGGAAACGCCCCTCGTGCAGCT
Source organism: Alphaproteobacteria bacterium (assembly GCA_016869915.1). Classification (GTDB taxonomy): domain Bacteria; phylum Pseudomonadota; class Alphaproteobacteria; order CACIAM-22H2; family CACIAM-22H2; genus CAIOSQ01. The sequence goes on along the minus strand of VGDA01000162.1, from coordinate 6,685 downwards.
TGCCGCACTCGAACATGGGCCGCAGCGCGCCGAAGCGGCCGGCGCGCGCCTGGCCGAAATCGTCCATCAGGAACTTGTCGGCGATGTCGGCCACGCCGACATCGACCGCGCTCACGGTGCCATAGGGCATGACCAGCGCGCCCTTCGCGATCCACTCCGCGCGCAGCAGCGGGCGCGGCTCGACCAGCCGCGAGGCCTCGACCACGATGTCCGCGCCGCGCACGCAGCTCTCCCAGTCCTCCGTCACCACCACGCGCATGCCGAGGTCGCGCTCCAGACGCGCCGCGAAGGCCAGGCGGCTCTCGGGCCTGCGCGAATGCACGCGGATCTCGTCGAAGTCGAAGATCCGGTCCATCAGCCGCACGTTCCAGTACGCGGTGCCGCGCGCGCCTACATGGCCGAGCACCTTCGAGCCCCGGCGCGCGAGGTACCTGGCGCCGATCGCGGTGACCGCCCCGGTGCGCATGTCGGTGACCATCGAGGCGTCGATGATCGCCTTCGGCGCCCCGGTCGCGCGGTCCATGAGCAGCAGGATCGCCAGCTCCGACGGCAGCCCGTGCAGGTAGTTGTCGTGGAAGTCCGAGACGACCTTCACGCCGGCGGCATCCACCGCGCCACCCATCGAGCCGCGCAGGACGTTGAAGTGCCCGTGCGCGACGCCCGGCTCGAGGTGCATGCGCGGCTCGATGACCGTCTCGCCGCGGCCCTGCGCGGCGAGCTGCGCCTCGATCGCGGCGAGGATCTCGTCGTCGGTCATCGCCAGCGCCTCGACGTCGAAGCGGTTGAGGTAGGTGACGTAGATCGGCGGCATCGACTCGTATTCGTGCATCATGCGGCTCCCGCTGCGCTCGCGGCGCCGGCCGGCGCGCCCGGGTAGAGGCCGGTGCCCTCCGCCATCGCGCGCAGCATCGCGTAGGCGAGGTCTAGGGTCGGCGTCGGCACGCCCGCGCGCCGGCCGATCTCGGCGACGGCGAGCAGCAGCGCATCGACCTCGAGCGCCCTGCCCCGGTCGACGTCGAGCAGCGTCGAGGTGCGGAAGGCGGCGAGCGGCCCGTCGCGGTAGAGCGCGAGGCGCTGCTCCACCGGCTGCGCGATCCGCAGGCCATGCGCCAGGGCGACGTCGCGGGCCTCGCGCATCAGCTTCTCGCCGAAGGCCGCGAGCACGGGGTCGTTGAAGACGCGCCCGATCGGCACGCGCAGCAGCGCGCAGAGCGGGTTGCTTGTCGCGTTGCCCATGAACTTCGTCGCGACCTCGTCGCGGATGCGCGGCGTCGTCGACAGCGTCCAGCCCGGCGCGTCGAGCGCCGCGGCCGCGGCGGCGAGGCGCGGCGACATCGAGCCATCGGGCTCGCCCAGCACGAGGCGGCCGGCGCCATGCTGCGCGACCAGGCCCGGCGCCTCGAGCTCGGCGAGGAAATAGACGACGGCGCCGATCGCGCGGCGCGCGCCCAGCCGACGCGCGAGGGCGCCGCCGGGATCGACCGCCTCGACGGTCGCGCCCTCGTGCGGCCCGCCGATGCCGTGGAAGAACCACCAGGGCACGCCGTTGACCGCGAAGGCCACGGCGCCATCGGGCGCCAGCGCGGCGGCGATGTCGTCTGCCATCGCGGGCAGCGCATGCGCCTTCGCGGCGCAGACGACGAGGTCGAAGGGGCCCGCCTCGGCGGCGGTCGCGGCGCAGCGCAGCGCGACCCGCACGGGCTCGGCGCCCGGCCGCTCGCGGAAGAGCAGGCCATGCGCGCGCATCGCCTCGAGATGCGCGCCGCGCGCCACGGCGACGACGTCGCGCCCGGCGCGCGCGAGCCGGGCGGCCATCGTCCCGCCGATCGCGCCGGCGCCGTGGATGCAAATCCTCATGGACGGGATCCTAGCGCGGCGCCGCGACGCGCGCGCGGCTCACGCCGCGGCGACGTCCACCAGAACGAGCTCGGCGTCGGCGCCGGCGCCGGCCTCGATCGCGAGCGCCTCCTCGCCGGAGATGGCGGCGCCGTCGCGCGCGCCCAGCGCCACGCCGTTCACGCGCGCCGCGCCGCGCGCCAGCACGAGATAGGCCATGCACCCCGGCGCGAGCGCATGGCGCAGCGCGCCGCCCGCCGGCAGCGTCGCCGCCAGCACCGCTGCGTCCGCGTTGATCGCCAGCGCACCCGCGGCGGCGTCGCCCGGCCTGCCGGAGGCGAGCACCTCGAAGCGCGCCTCGCGCCCCGCGCGCGGGAAGCTGCGCGTGCCCCAGGATGGCGCGGCGCCACGGCGGTCGGGGACGATCCAGAGCTGGAAGATGCGCGTCGCCACGGGCTCGAGGTTGTACTCGGCGTGCACGATGCCCGTGCCCGCCGACATCACCTGCACGTCGCCCGCAACCGTGCGTCCCTCGTTGCCGAGATGGTCGCGATGGGTGATCGCGCCCTCGCGCACGTAGGTCACGATCTCCATGTCGCGATGCGGATGCGGGTCGAAGCCGGTGCCCGGCGCGATCTCGTCGTCGTTCCACACGCGCAGCCGGCCCCAGCCCATGCGCGCGGGATCGCTGTAGCCCGCGAAGGAGAAATGATGACGCGCGCGCAGCCAGCCATGGTCCGCGCCGCCGAGGCCGGCGAAGGGACGCGCCTCGATCATCCCCGCCCCCGCCGGGCCGCCGCGGCCTCTCCGCCTGGGCTCGAATCGACTTGGAGGATAGTGGTGGCCATGGGCGTGCTCCTGGGGCTCTGTCCGTGCGGGCGGTGAATCTAGCCATGTCCGCGCGCGTATCCAATCCGGCGGATGCGCAACGAATTGTTGCACGATGTTGACCAATCGCCGCGGCTGCTGCTACGCCGCAACGTCGACAGGGAGGCCAGGGGATGGACAGGATCGTCGCGATGCGCGCCTTCGCTGCGGTGGCCGAGCGCGGCAGCTTCGTGGCCGCCGCGCGCGCGCTGGGCATGTCGCGCGCGATGGCGAGCCGCCACGTGCAGGACCTCGAGGCGCATCTGGGCGCGCGACTGCTCGACCGCACGACGCGCCGCGTCGCGCCGACCGAGGCGGGCCGCGTCTACCACGAGCGCTGCGCGGCGATCCTCGCGGAGCTCGCGGAGGCCGACAGCGCCGTCGGGGTGCTGCAGGCCAGGCCATCGGGCCGGCTGCGCGTCAGCGCGCCAGTCTCCTTCGGCTCGCTGCACGTCGCCGCCGCCGTGGCGGAATACATGGCGGCGCACCCGCAGGTCTCGATCGAGCTCGCCCTCAACGACCGCGTGGTCGACCTCGTAGAGGAAGGCCACGACCTCGCCATCCGCATCGGCCGCCTGGCGCCGAGCTCGCTGATCGCGCGCCGCCTGGCGCCCTGCCGCCTCGTCGCCTGCGCCGCGCCGTCCTACCTGCGCCGCGCGGGCGCGCCGCGGACGCCGGCGGACCTCGCGGGCCACGAATGCCTTGGCTACACCTACGCCCCCGCGCGCGACGCATGGCGCTTCGTGGGGCCGGGCGGTGACGACGCCACCGTGCACGTGCGCGGGCGGCTCCACGCGAACAATGGCGACGCGCTGCGCGTCGCCGCGCTGCATGGCGCGGGCATCGTCGTGCTGCCGAGCTTCATCGTCGGCGCCGACCTCGCCGCGGGCCGGCTGCGCCGCGTCCTGCCGCGCCACGAGGCACCGCCGATCGCCATACACGCCGTGCGGCCGCAGGGCCGGCATCTCTCCGCGAAGGTGCGCAGCTTCATCGACTTCCTGGTCCCGCGATTCGGCGAGAACCCGGAATGGGACGCGGGCCTCGCGGCGGCGCGCGCGCCGCGCATCGCGAGGGCATGAGGATGGACATGGACTGGTTCGAGACGCTCGTCGGCTTCCGCGAACGCGGCTGGAAGGAGACGCGGGCGCTCCTGGAGATGCGCGGCGAACGCCTGGTCTCGCGCGCCAACGGCGCGAGCCATGGAGCGGGCCGGCTGGAGATGCCGACCTTGGGCGAGCTGCGCGCGCGCCTCGCCGCCGCGACGACCGCGCCGCGCGGCGCCACGCGCGTGGCGATCCTGCGTGGCGACGCGCGCGCCCTGCACCGCGCGCCGGCGAACGCGGGCGCGCTGTTCCAGGTCGCCTCGCAGTGCAACCTGCTCGAGATGGTGGGGCCCGACGTGACGCCGGAGGACGGGGTCGCGCGCTACGCGCATGACCGCACCCAGGGCCCGGCCTGCGCCATCGCGGCGGGCGCGGCGACGATCTTCCGCAACTACCTCGTGCCGCTCGATGGCGATCGCGGCCAGACCGCGACGCGCCAAGTCGACGTGCTCGCCGGGCTCGGCGCGGCGCTCGCCGCGGCGACCGGCATGGAGCGGGCGCGGCTCTGGGAGATGCGCAACGGCTACGCGCTGTGCACGCGCGACGGCCTGGCCGCGATCTCGACGCTGCTGCGCGGACTCGACGAGGCGGGCATCGACGCGCTGCGCGCGCGGCTCGCGATCGGGCTGCACCACGACGTCGAGGTGACGGACCATCCCGGCCCGGACCGGCCGGTGGTCAGCCAGGCCTTCTGCTCCGCGCTTCCCGTCGCCTATGGCGCGCATCCCGCGTCGGCATGGCGCGGCTTCGCGACCCTCGTCCTCGAGGCGGCCTACGAGGCGACGCTGCTCGCCGCCGCGCTGTCCGCCGCGGCCGGCGGCTCGCGGCGCGTGCTGCTGACAAGCCTCGGCGGCGGCGCGTTCGGCAACGACCTCGCCTGGATCCTCGCGGCGATGCGCCGCGCGCTCGGCCTCGCGCGCGGCCTCGGCCTCGATGTCGCGATCGTCAGCTACGCCGCGCCCGACCCCGCGCTCGCGCGCCTCGCCGCGGAGTTCGACGGCTAGCGGGGCTTGTCGCCGCGCGCCGCGCGGTACTGGCGCAGCGCGTCCTCCACGGTCGCGGCATAGGAGACCTCTGGCGCGCGCAGCCCCTGGGCCAGCAGCACGCGGCGCGCCTCGACGTCGGCGCCGGCGAGGAAGAGCCTGACGCCGGCGCGCGCGGCCTTGCGCGACAGGCCCTCGACGACATGCGCGCCGGTCGAGTCGAGGAAGGGCACGGCGGAGAAGTCGACCACCAGCGCGCGATGCGCGTCGGAGATGCGGTCGAGCACCGAGCCGATCGACGCCGCGGCGCCGAAGAAGAACGCGCCGGTGATGCGGTAGACGACGACCTCCGGGTCCGCGCCGGCGGCGGCGCCGCGCGCGGCGCCGGGCGCGAGCGCGTCGGGGACGTCCTCGCCGACCAGCGGCGAGCGCGCCTCGATGCCGGTCGCGCGCGACATGCGGTGGATGAACAGGACCGAGCCCAGCGCGAAGCCGACCACGATCGCCTCGGTGAGGTCGCGCAGCACGGTGAGCAGGAAGGTCGTCGCGAGCACGGCCGCGTCGCCCCAGCCCGAGCGGCACAGCGCCGCGATGGCAGAGCGCTCGACCATGTTCCACGCGACGACGACGAGCACGCCGGCGAGCGCGGCCAGCGGCACGTAGGACGCCAGCGGCGCCGCCACCAGCATGAACAGTAGCAGGAAGGCGGCGTGCAGCATGCCGGAGACCGGGCCATGCGCGCCGGCGCGCACGTTGGTCGCGGTGCGCGCGATCGTGCCGGTCACGCAGAAGCCTCCGAACAGCGCCGTGCCGAGATTGGCGACGCCCTGCGCGACGAGCTCGCAGTTCGAGCGGTGTCGCCGGCCGGTCATCCCGTCCGCGACCACGGCCGACAGCAGCGACTCGATCGCGCCGAGCAGCGCGAAGGCGAGCGCGTCGGGCAGCACGGCGAGGATGCGCGCGGGCGAGAGATCCGGCAGCGCCGGCGCGGGCAGGCCCGACGGGATCCCGCCGAAGCGCGAGCCGATGGTCGACGCGTCGAGGCCGAGCAGCGCGGCGGCCGCCGAGGCGCCCGCGACGGCGACCAGCATGCCGGGCCAGTGCGGCCGCAGGATGCGCAGCGCGACGATGGTCGCCGCCGTTCCCGTGGCGAGCGCGATCGCCGCGGGCGAGGCGCTGGGCAGCGCCTGCCACAGCGCGGGCAGCTTCTCGAGGAGCGGGCCTGGCTCCGGCCCCGCCAGCGAGAGGCCCAGCAGCTCGCGCAGCTGGCTCGCGAGGATGATGACCGCGATGCCGGCGGTGAAGCCGATCGTCACCGGGAAGGGGATGAACTTGATGAAGGTGCCGAGGCGCAGCAGGCCGGTCGCGGCGAGCATGAGCCCGGAGAGGAAGGTCGCGAGGACAAGGCCGTCCATGCCGTGGCGCGCGGCGGTCGCGGAGACCAGCACGATGAAGGCGCCGGCCGGGCCGCCGATCTGGAAGCGCGAGCCGCCGAGCGCGGAGACGAGGAAGCCGCCGACGATGGCGGTGACGAGGCCCTGCGCCGGGCTGGCGCCCGAGGCGATGGCGATCGCCATCGACAGCGGCAGGGCGACGATGGCGACGGTCAGGCCCGCGACCGCGTCGCGGCGCAGCTGCGCGAGGCCGTAGCCCTCGCGCAGCACGGTCGAGAGCTTGGGCGTGAAGAGCTCCGCGAAGCCCGGCTCGGGCTAGCGCGACGGCATGCTGGGGTTCCCCCGGTTGCGGACCGGCAGGAAAGACCCCACTCCGGAAAAGGTCAAGCCCGCGGGCGGGGCCTCAGCCGATCATCTCGCCGCGGAAGGCCCAGCGCGTCATGCGGCGCTCCACGACGGCGCAGAGCGCGTACATGAGGATGCCCATGATCGCGATCGCGAA
>VGDA01000161.1 GCA_016869915.1 Alphaproteobacteria bacterium | reverse complement strand
TCCTGCGTGCCGCGCTCTCGCCGGGCGAGCCTCTCGCGATCTGGAGGCGATCGCTCCCTGCCGGGATCCGGAGCGAACTCGCGCCGCTCGCGGGTTCCGCTCCCTTCGCGGCCACGGCCGAGGGAACCCCGCGCGATGCCACGGCGAGCGTCATCGGTGAACTGTTCCCCGATGCGCCGCGCGCGCTGGCCCGCGACATCCTCGACCTTGCCACGATGTTCGCCGACCTCGCCGGGACCGGAGGCTCGGTCCGCGTGCGCCTGGAGGCGATCACCGGCCCGGCCTGCCGGCGCTGGCACGCGGATGCCGTGCGCCTGCGCATGCTCTGCACCTATCTCGGCGAAGGAACCGAGTGGCTGCCCCTGCCGCGCGGCGCCTTCCCGGCAGGCGCCCTCGATCCTGCGGCCCTGCCCTGCGCGGCTTCGAGACTGCCTGCCGGCGCCGTCGCCGTGATGAAGGGCGAGGGCTTCGGCGCGGGCGCCGGATGCGTGCATCGCTCGCCGCCGACGGCAAGGCCGGGCGCGCCCCGCCTGCTGCTTTGCGTGGACGAACCTGGACGCCTGCCGGCGTGCTCGCTGAGCCCTCGCGCGACCTGGCCCCGCATGAATCCCGCATGGAGAGACACATGAAGTCCTGCTCGACCGTTTCGCGCCGCGCGACCCTCCGGGCCGCCGGCACCGCCACCGCCGCCTACGCGATCGGCACGCCCGCGCTCGCCGCCGAGGGCCGCGTGCTGCGCGTCGCCTCCCCCTGGGAGTGGACGTCGAACGAACCCTCGGACACCGGGTACCTGATGTCACGGCTGCAGGTCGCCGAGACCCTGGTCCTCGTTGAACCCGATGGCCGCCTGGTCGGCGGCGTGGCCGAGTCGTGGACGATCGACGAGGACAAGCTCACGTGGCGCTTCCGCATCCGGCCCGGAATGTCCTTCCACGACGGTACGCCGGTGACGGCGCATGCTGCCGCCAGCTGCCTGCGGCGTGCCATGGAGGGCGAGAGCATGCAGCAGATACCGCTCGAATCCCTCGACGCGCGCGGCGACGTGGTCGTCATCCGGACGAGGACGCCATTCAGCCACCTGCCTGCGGTGCTGGTGGACTATGCGTCGGTCATCCTCGCGCCTTCCTCCTGGGGCGCGAATGGAAAGGTGTCGCGCGTCGTCGCCACGGGCCCGTTCCGGATCGCCGGCCAGGAGGGCAAGACGATCCTCGAGCTCGCGCGCTTCGACCGCTACTGGGGCGCGGCGCCGCAGGTTGAACGCGTGCGCTACACGGCGATCGCGAGCGGCGACACCCGCACCAACGTCGCCGTGGCGGGCGACCAGGACGTGATCTTCACTACGGTGCCGGCCGCCACGCAGCGCATCGACGCCGCCGGCCAGATGAAGGTGGAGAGCATGACCATCCCGAGGGTGCGCGTGCTCGCCTTCAACTCGGGCATCCCGCAATTCTCGGACGTGCGCGTCCGCAGGGCCATATCCATGGCACTCGACCGGCGCGGCATAGCCGCCGGCATCCTGCGCCACCCTGGCTCCGCCGCCACCCAGCTGCTACCGGCCTCCGTCCTGGACTGGCACGACGCGTCGCTGCAGCCCTACGCACACGACGTCGCGGGCGCCAATGCGCTGCTCGACGCGGCAGGGTGGGCGCGTGGCGCGGACGGAATCCGCTGGAGGCAGGGCACGCGCCTCGCCGCGACCATGCTCACCATCGCCAATCGGCCCGAGCTCACCGTCATGGGCACAGCGATGCAGGCGCAGCTCCGGGCGATCGGCATGGAACTCGCCGTGGAGCCGGGCCCGTCCTCGGCGGTGCCCGCGGCGATACAGGCGGGCCGCATGCAGATGACGATGTTCGCGCGCACCTACGTCAACGTGCCGGAGGTCATCGCCTCGATCGTCCCGGACTTCACGCGCGAGAGATCCACCTGGGGAAGCCTCGGCTGGGATGGGCGGGACAGGATGAAGGTGCTCACGGACGACTATGTCGAGAGCTTCGATCCGGTGCGAAAGGCCTCGCTCCGCAAGGACATGCTGCGCCTCATCCACGAGGAGATGCCCGTCACGGCGGTCTCGTGGTTCGAGCATACTGTCGCCGTCCACCGGCGCGTGCGCGGCCTCGCGATCGATCCGTTCGAGATGCGCTACATGCTCCACGGCGTGACGCTCGCCTGACCGGACCGCCCTGGCGTCGCACCAGATGCTCCGGGCGCTCGCGCACCGGCTCGGGCAGGCCGTCGCCACGGCCATCGCCCTCGCCACGCTATGCTTCGCCGCGATCCATGCCCTGCCCGGCAACCTCGCCCTGCAGGTCGCTGCGGCGCGCGTCGGCGACGAGCGCGTCACTCAGGAAGCCGCGGATCGCGTCCGCCGGGAGGAGGGCCTCGACGCCCCTCTCGCCTTGCAATACGGCCGCTGGATGGCCGGCATCGCACGAGGCGAGCTTGGACGCTCGCTGGTCTCGGGAAGGCCGGTGGCCGAGGAACTCGCGCACCATGCCCGGTTCACGATCCAGCTCGGCGCCGCGGGCTGGCTCCTATCCTACGTCCTCGCGCTCCCGCTCGGGCTGGTTGCCGGGTTCCGGCCGGGCGGCTGGCTCGACCGGGCGGCGGGCGGCCTCGCCGTCGCGCTCGCATCGCTGCCGTCCTTTCTCGTCGGCATCGGCCTGGTCACCGTGTTCGCGCTCGGGCTGCGCATCCTGCCACCGGCCGGCTTCAGGACGGGCGCGCACATGGTGCTGCCCGCGCTAACGCTCGCCTTGTCGCTGGCGGCATTCTCGATCCCGGTGGTGCGCGATGCGGTCGTGGAGGCCCGGGCGGCCTTCTTCCTGACCTACGCGCGGATGAAGGGGCTAGGCGCAGCAGCCGCCTTCCTCCATCACGGCGCGCGCAACGCGGCGATACCCGTCGTCACCTTCGCCGCACTCCAGTTCACCCTCGTCATCGATGGCTTCGTCGTGATCGAGACGCTGTTCAACTATCCCGGGCTCGGCGACCTGCTCGTCAAGTCGCTGGTCGCCCGGGACGTGCCGGTGATCATGGGTGCCGGACTGCTGGTCGGCCTCGCCTTCGCCTTGGTGAACCTCGCCGCGGACCTGCTTTGCCTCTGGCTCGATCCGCGTCGTCGTCGCGAGGCCGAGCCATGAGGATCGCCCCGCCTCGAGGCGCGGCGGGTCTCGCCGCGGCGATCGCGGCGCTTGCGTGCCTCGGCCCCCTCGTCGCGCCCATGGACCCGCTGGGGCAGGATCTCATGCGTGTCATGGAACCACCGGGCGCACGACACTGGCTCGGCACCGACCATGTCGGCCGCGACGTGCTCTCGCGCGTCCTCGCCGGAGCGCCCTACTCGCTCGGCCTCGCGCTGCTGAGCGTCGGCATGTCGGCGTCCACGGGGACGCTGCTCGGGCTGGTCGCCGCCAATTCCGGCGCAGCCGGGCGCGCCGTCGTGATGCGCCTCGCGGACCTCGTCCTGGCCTTCCCCGGCCTGCTGCTCGCCCTCCTGCTTTCCGGCCTGTTCGGCGGCGGGGTCTTGCCGATGCTGGCGGGCCTGCACCTCGCGATGTGGCCGCTATACGCCCGCATGGCGGACGCGACCGCGACGTCCACGCTGCGCGAGGGCCATGTCGAGGCGGCCCGCCTCGCCGGCTTCCCCGAGTGGATCATCCTGCTGCGACACGTGCTGCCGCGCGTGCTGCGGACGCTCGCACCGCTGGCGATCCTCGGGACGGGCCAGGCGATCATGTCGATCGCGGCGCTCGGCTTCCTCGGGCTGGGACTGCGGCCGCCGACCCCCGAATGGGGCGCGATGATAAGCGATCTCCTGCCCTTCCTCGCCGAAGGCGTCGTGCAGGTCGCGGCCCCCTGCGCGGCGATCTTCGCCACGGTCCTCGCGCTCTCGCTCGCGGGCCGTTCGCTTGCGGGATCGTCCATGCCGCCGCGCGTGCGATGACCGACGCTCTCGCGGTCGAGGGATTGCGCATCCGGGACGCAGGCGGGAACGCCCTCGTCGACGACATCTCCTTCGCGATCCGGCGCGGCGGCGCCCTCACGCTCATCGGCGAGACCGGAAGCGGCAAGAGCCTTGTGGCGCTCGCGATGCTGGGCCTCCTGCCCTCCGGGATGAAGGCGACCGGAACGATAACCCTCGCAGGGGAAAGGCCCCTCGACGCCGCCGACGGGCGCGGCCTGAAAGCCCTGTGGCGCCGGCACCTCATGCTGGTGCCGCAGGAACCCGCGGCGGCACTCGACCCGATCATGCGCGTGCGCCGGCAGCTGGCGCTTGCCGGGCTCCTGGGCGCGAAGATCGACGTCGCGCTGCGGGCCGTCGACCTCGAGGAAGAGGATGGGGGGAAGTTCGGCTTCGAGCTCTCCGGCGGCATGGCCCAGCGCGTGCTCGTCGCGACGGCGCTCGGGACCGGGGCACCGGTCGTGGTCGCCGACGAGCCAACCAAGTGCCTAGACCCTGAGCGCGTCGGCCAGGTCATCGGGCTGCTCCGCCGGCTCCTCCTCGACGGACGTTCGCTCTTCGTGATCACCCACGACCGCCGCCTCGCGCAGTCCCTGCCCGGGCAGCTCGCGATCCTCCATGGCGGACGCATCGTCGAGCATGGTCGCGCCGAAGACGTCATCGCCGCGCCGCGCAGCGCGTTCGGCCGTGCCTGGATGGCATCCGACCCCGCGGCCTGGCCCTCCTGCGCGCGGAGCTGCGACAGGTCGCGCCTCGCGCTCTCGGCCCACGGGCTCTCCTTCGCGTGGCCCGGCAGGCCACCGCTGTTCAGGGAGCTCGACCTGCACCTGCCGCGCGGCGGGATCCTCGGGATCGATGGCCCGAGCGGCTGCGGGAAGACGACGCTCGGCGACGTGCTGCTTGGACTCCGGCGGCCATCGGCAGGGAGCGTGGAGTGGGCCGGCGAGGACATCGTCGGCCGTCCGGATGCCATCCGCCCGATGCGCAGGCGCTACCAGAAGCTCCACCAGGAACCGGCGGCAGCGTTCATCCCCGGGGTGCCGCTGCGTCGTCAGTTCGAGGCGCTGCGCCTTGTCGTGCCCGGGTTCGACGCCTTGCGAGCGCTTCCGGAACTCCTCGACCGGCTGAAGCTTCGCCACGCGCTCGTCGACCGCCGACCTGAGGAACTTTCCGGCGGAGAAGCCCAGCGCATGTCCCTCGCCCGGGTCCTGGCCCTCGATCCACGCGTGATCATTGCCGACGAGCCGACCTCTCGCCTCGATCCCGTCGTCCAGCGCGAGACCATGGCCCTGCTGCGCGAACAGGTGGAGGCGCGGGGCATCTCGGTCGTGCTGGTGAGCCACGATGCGTCTCTGCTCCGCGCGATCGCGGACGAGACGATCAGCCTCGCCCGCGCGCCTGGCGTGCCCGCCTAGGCCTTGCGGCCACCATTCCCCGGCCGAGCCGCGGCGCGTCCGCCAGGACCAGGGGAAGTGGCACGCGCCAGCCCCCTGCCCTTCACGATCGCGCCGTCGCCGAAGCGCGCGCGCACGGCATCCATGGCACGCTCGAGCTTCTCGTCGGGCTTCGGGCCTGGCGCGACGAGGTCGAAGAGGTCGGGCGCGCGCGTCGCCTCGGCCGCGTCGACGAGCTCGCCCGCGCCTATGCCGACGAGCCGGTAGCGCTGGCCGCGCGCCTCCGGTGCCAGCAGCGCGCGGCCGGCGGCGTAGAGCTCCTCGGCGAGCTGGGTCGGGCGCGGCGGGGCGCGGCGGCGCGTGAGCAGCCGGAACCGGTCGGTCTTGAGCTTGAGCACGACGGTCGCCGCCGCCTGGCCCGCGGCCTTGAGGCGCCGCGACAGCTTCTCGCAGAGCGGCCAGAGCTCGGCCTCCAGCGCGCCAAGCTCGGCTATGTCGCGCGCGAACGTCGTCTCGCAGGAGATGCCGCGGGCGTCGCGCTCCGGCTCGACGACGCGCGCGTCGCGCCCGAAGGCGAGGTCCGCGAGGCGCTGGCCCCAGGCGCCGTAGCGCGCGCGCAGCCCAGTGTCGCCGAGCGCCTGCAGCTGCGACACCTGCTCGATGCCGTCCGCGGCGAGCCGCGCGGTCGCCTTTGGGCCGACGCCCGGCAGCGCGCGCGCCGGCTTGCCGGCGAGGAAGGCCGCGGTCTCCGCGCGCCCCACGACGCCGAAGCCCCGCGGCTTGTCGAGCTCCGAGGCGAGCTTGGCGAGCAGCTTGTTGTGGCTGAGGCCGACCGAGACGGTGATGCCGATCTCGCTCTCGATGCGCCGCGCGAGTCGCGCGAGCACGAGCGCCGGCGGCTCGCCGTGCAGGCGTTCCGTGCCGGAGAGGTCGAGATAGGCCTCGTCGAGCGACACCGGCTCGACGACCGGCGTCGCGTCCATGAACACGTCGCGCACCTGGCGGCTGACCACGCCGTACTTCGCCATGTCGGGCCGGATGACCGTCGCCTGCGGGCAGAGCGCGAGCGCCTTGAACATCGGCATCGCCGAGCGCACGCCCGAGCGCCGCGCGATATAGCAGGCCGTGGTGACGACGCCGCGCGCGCCGCCGCCGACGATCAGCGGCTTGTCCGCGAGCGAGGGATCGTCGCGCTTCTCCACCGAGGCGTAGAAGGCATCGCAATCGACATGCGCGAGCGACAGGTCCTCGAGCTCGGGATGGCGCAGCACGCGCGCCGATCCGCAGGTCGCGCAGCCCCGCGCCGCGCCAGCGGCGTCGCGCGCGAAGCAGTCGCGGCAGAACCCCGGCGCCGTCGCTCCCGGGGGCGGCAGGACGCTACTCCGCGGCCTTCGACGACATGCCGCGCTCGGCAAGCCTGCGCTCGAGGCGCGCGATCAGCCCGTCGAGCTCCTTGTGGTCGTCGGCGTCCATCATCGCGCCGGGCGCGCGGACATGCGCCGAGGCTATGACGCCGCGGCGGCGCAGGATCTCCTTGCGGATGGCGAGGCCGATGCCCGGCTGCTGCTCGTGGCGCACCACCGGCAGGTAGATGTCGTAGAGGTCCTCGGCGCCCTCGGCGTCGCCCGCGAAGAACCTGCGGCAGACCTCGACGAGCATCTCCGCATAGGCGAATCCCGTGTTGGCGCCATCGGCGCCGCGGCGCAGTTCCTGCGGCAGGTAGAGCGCCGTGTTGCCGACGAGGATAGAGACACGGCGCTTGCGGTCGCCGGAGGCCTCGGCCGCGCGCACCTTGGTGAGCTTGCGATGGCCCGGGATATCCTCGTGCTTGAGGACCTTGATGCTGTCATGCGCCTTGAGCAGGCGGTTCACGCAGCTGATCGACATGTTGACGCCGGTGAGCGCGGGATAGTCCTGCAGCACGATGGGCACGTCGGCGCCGAGCGACTTCACGACCGCGGCGTAGTAGGCCTCGACCGCCTCGTCGGTCTTGAGACCGGCATTCGGCGCGACCATCACGCCAGCCGCGCCCATCTGCATCACCTTCTCGGTGAGCGACTTCATGACCGTCATGCCCGGCGCGCTGACGCCGACGACGACGGGGATGCGGCCGGCGACGCGGCGCAGGACACGCTCGGCGAACTGCGCCGATTCCTCCGGCGAGAGCTTCGGCGCCTCGCCCATCACGCCGAGGATCGTCATGCCGTCGCATCCGACGCGCAGGTAGTAGTCGGTCATGCGGTCGGTCGAGTCGAGGTCGAGCGCGCCGTTGTCCGCGAAGGGCGTGGCCGCGATGATGTAGACGCCCTTGGCGCCTTCGTCGAGGAGACGGGTCATGACCTGGATCCTTGAATTGACTGGGCCTTCGGTCTCTTATCTACCGCCCCCCCGCGCCGGCAGGCCAGCGGTTTCGGGCGCGTTCCGGGGAGTGCATCCATGGCAGAATTC
>VGDA01000160.1 GCA_016869915.1 Alphaproteobacteria bacterium | reverse complement strand
CGGAGGGCGTCCGCCTGATGGGCTTCGGCCACCGCGTCTACAAGAACTTCGACCCGCGCGCAAAGGTGATCCGCCAGGCCGCGCACGACGTGCTCGCCGAGATCGGCGTCCGCGACGAGCCGCTGCTCGAGATCGCCATGGAACTCGAGCGCATCGCCCTGCAGGACGACTACTTCGTGCAGCGCAAGCTCTACCCGAACGTCGACTTCTACTCGGGCATCATCTACCGCGCGATGGGCTTCCCGACCTCGATGTTCACGGCGCTCTTCGCGGTGGCGCGCACGGTCGGCTGGATCGCGCAGTGGAACGAGATGATCGAGGACCCGGCCCAGAAGATCGGCCGCCCGCGCCAGCTCTACACCGGCCACGCGCGCCGTCCCTACGTCCCGATGGCGAAGCGGGCCTGAGGCCGGGACCGGGGCCCGCGCACGTGAACGCGAGGTCGCCACGCCGCCTCGCCCGCGGCCGCCTGTCCCGGCTGGCGCGCGCGCGCATGGCCGACGGCAGGCCGGGACCGCGCGCGCTGGTCCCGCCCCCGGCGAACGACAACCGCGCGCCGCCTCTCACGCGCGCCCTGAGGGCGGTCGCGCTTGCCGCGGGCGTCGCCGCGATCCTCTGGACCGCGGCGAACCTCCTCGGCGGCTGAGGGCAGCCGCGGCGATCAGGCCTTCTGGATCAGCTCGACCTTGTAGCCGGCGGGATCCTCGACGAAGGCGATCACGGTCGTGCCGAACTTCACCGGCCCCGGCTCGCGCGTGATCCTCACCCCGCCGGCTCGCATGCGATCGCAGGCCGCGTAGGCGTCCGGCACCGCGACCGCGAGATGGCCGAAGCCGTTGCCGAGGTCGTAGCCGGGGTGGCCCCAGTTGTGCGTGAGCTCGATCACGGCGCTCGACGCCTCGTCGCCGTACCCGACGAAGGCCAGCGTGTACTTGCCCTCCAGCACGTCGCGACGGCGCAACACCTTCATGCCGAGCATGTCGACGTAGAAGGCGATCGACCTGTCGAGGTCCTTCACCCGGATCATCGTGTGCAGGAGCCTGTAGCCGCCGGTTTCTTCGCTCATGTCGTCCTCGCGCGCTCGGGATGGTTCGGCTAGAACGGAAACCATATCCGCCGCGACCCTGTCGAGTCCGCCATGAGAGCCATCCGCTGCGCCGTCTTCGGCGCCGGGCATTTCGGCCGCTACCACGCGCAGAAATACGCCGCCCTGCCGGGCGCGGAGCTTGTGGCGGTCGTGGATCCCGACGCGGACCGCGCGCGCGCCCTCGCCGCCGAGGTCGGCACGCGGGCCGCAACGTCGATCGACGAGGTCGAGGGCTCGATCGAGGCCGCGTCCGTCGCGGTGCCGACGCATTCCCACCACGACGTCGCGACGCGGCTCCTCGAGGCCGGCATCCATGTCCTGATCGAGAAGCCGATCGCCGAGACGATCGAGCAGGCCGACGCGCTCGTCGCGCTCGCCGCCGCGCGCGGCCGCATACTCCAGGTCGGGCACCTGCAGCGCTTCCTGCTCCGCCGCATGGAGGTCTCCGAGCGCGTCTTCCGCCCCCTCTACATCGAGGCGACGCGCATCGCCCCGTTCAAGCCGCGCGGCACGGATGTCGGGGTCGTGCTCGACCTCATGATCCACGACATCGACCTGATCCTCGCCCTCGTCCAGTCCCCCGTGCTGGCCGTCGACGCCGTCGGCGCGCCCGTGGTCACGACGTCGGAGGACCTCGTCAACGCGCGACTGCGCTTCGCCAATGGCTGCGTGGCGACCGCGACGGCGAGCCGCATCGGCTTCAAGACCGAGCGCCGCCTGAGGATCTTCCAGCCGGAGAGCTACATCTCGATCGACCTCGCGGAACGCCGGATGGTGGAGATCCATCGCGGCGAGGGACCCGGGATCGTGCCGGGCCTGCCGGGGATCGCGCGCCACGAGGCGACCTGGCCCGACGGCGACGACCTGATGGCCGAGA
Organism: Alphaproteobacteria bacterium; assembly: GCA_016869915.1. Classification (GTDB taxonomy): domain Bacteria; phylum Pseudomonadota; class Alphaproteobacteria; order CACIAM-22H2; family CACIAM-22H2; genus CAIOSQ01. Next base: position 5,864 of record VGDA01000160.1, on the reverse strand, counting down.
TCGCGGACTTCGTCGACTGCGTGCGCGAGGGCCGCCAACCCCTCGTCACGGGCGCTGACGGGCGCCGCGCGCTCGAGACCGCGATGCGCGTGACGGAAAGCCTGTCGCGCAGCCTGGCGGCCGCGGGATTCGCCGGCCTGCCTGCCCAGGGCTGAGCAGTCCCGCGCTCAGCCGCCGCGACGGATCGCGGCGAGCACCGCCGCCGCCGCGCGCTCCGAGGGCGGCACGCCGCCGCCGCCGAGCAGCCCCCGCAGCCTCGCGAAGCCCTCGCGCTGCAGTCGTGCCACGTCGCCGCCGGCGAGCAGGGCCTGCGCCGCTCCGGCGATCGCGGCCGGCGTGCAGCGCTCCTGCAGCAGCTCGGGCACCAGGCCCTCGCCGAGGATGAGGTTGGGCAACGCGACATGGGGCACGCGCAGCATGCGGCGCGCGAGGAAGGCCGAGGCCGGGCTCGCGCGATAGGCGACGGCCATCGGCATGCCGGCAAGCGCGAGTTCGAGCGTCGACGTGCCGGAGGTCGTCACCGCCGCTCCAGCTACGCCAAGGGCCGCGCGGCGGTCGGCGGGCTCGGCGAGCACGTGGGCCGGGAGGTCCCATCGCGCGACCGATGCCTGCGCGATGTCGCGCGTCGCGCGGACCGCGGGCAGCAGCGCCACGAGGCCTGGGACGCGCCGCGACAGCAGCGCCGCCGCCTCGCCATAGACGGGCAGCATGCGCCGCGCGAGGCCGGCGCGGCTGCCTGCCATCAGCGCGAGAACCGGCGCGCCGGGCGCGATGCCGAGCCGGGCGCGTAGGTCGCCCGCCTCGGGCATCGACGCCTCGATCGCCGGATGCCCGACCTCGAGCGTGTCGATCCCCAGCGCCGAGAAGAAGGCCGGCTCGAAGGGGAAGAGCGCGAGCATCCGGTCGAAGAGGCCGGCGATGCGCCGCGCCCGCCCGGGCCGCCACGCCCAGAGCTGGGGCGCGACATAGTGCACCGCGGGGATCCCGAGCGGCCTCAGGCGGCGCGCCAGGCGCATCGTGAAGCCGGGGGCGTCGATCGTGACCACGACGTCGGGGCGCAGCCCGGCCACGGCGCGCTCCGTCTCGCGCAGGCGCCGCAGGATCGTCGCGAGGCGCGGCAGCACCTCCGCGAAGCCCATCACGGCCAGGTCCTCGATCGGGTAGAGCGTCTGCAGTCCCTGCGCGGCCATCGCCTCGCCGCCGACGCCGGCAAAACGGACATCGCCTCCGGTCAGCCGCGCCAGCGCGGCCATCAGCCTGCCGCCGAGGACGTCGCCGGACGGCTCCCCGGCGACGAGGAAGACCAGCGGTCCGCGGGCGTCGCTCACGTCGCGACCAGGCCGAAGACGAAGATGCGGCGCGCATCGGCCGCCTCGGCCACCGCGCCCGCGTCGGCCACGAGCGTGCGCCCGGCCTCCACCGCGATCCCGGCGAAGCCCGCCTCGGCGACGGCGACGACGGTGTGCACGCCGATGGTGGGGAGGTCGACGCGGCGCTCCTGCGCGGGCTTGGCGATCTTCACCAGCACCCCGCCCGACGGCTCGCGACGCAGGGCCGCGCAGCGCGCGACGAGGGCGTCCGTCCCTTCGATCGCCTCGACGCCCAGGACGACGCCGCGCTCGACGACCACGGCCTGGCCGACATCGACCGCGCCGAGCGCCCTGAGCACGGCCACGCCGCGGGCGATGTCCTCCCGGTCCTGCTCCGACGGCGCGACACGCCCGTAGGCGCCGGCACGGGCGGCGAGCGCGCCCAGGACCTCCTCGGCGCCGACGACACCGAACCCCTCGCCCTCTATCTCGCGCACGACCGCGGAGAGCAGCCCGTCGTCGCCGAAGGCGCGCATGCCGATTCGCGCGAGCGCCTGGGCCGCGCGCCAGTCCGGGCGCAGCTCGGCCAGGCTCGGGCGGCGGACGGGGCCGATCAGGCAGACCTCGCCGACGCCCGCCGCCCGCAGCCGAGCAAATGCGTCCGCGAACTGCCCGAGGCGCACCCAGGAATGCTCGACGCCGCCGAGCCAGCCGGGATCGGTCTGTCCCTCGAAGGCGAGGACGAAGACGTCCCGGCCCTGCGCGCGGGCGGCGTCGACGACGGCGGCGGGCAGCGGCCCTCCGCCGGCCAGCACGCCGAGCCGCGGCTTCATTTTTCGATCTTGGGCAGCGTGACCGCCCGCATCTCGGCGCTGCGGATGAACTCGATGATCGAGTTCACCGCGACGTTCCCGGGGTAGAGCGAGGCCACGTCGTCCAGCCTCTCGGCCATCGTGCCCTCCTGCGCGAAGAGCAGGCGATAGGCCGTGCGCAGGGCCTGGATGTCGAGGCGGCTGAAGTTGCGCCGCTTGAGCCCTACGACGTTGAGGCCGCCGAGGCGCGCGCGCTCGCCCATCACCAGGCCGAAGGGAATGACGTCCGCCTCGACGCCCGACATGCCGCCGATCATCGCGTGCGGGCCGATGCGCACGAACTGGTGCACGGCGGACAGGCCGCCCAGGATCGCGAAGTCGCCGACGCGCACATGGCCCCCGAGCGTGGCGTGGTTCACCATCACGACGTGGTTGCCGACCTGGCAGTCGTGGGCGACATGCGCGCTGATCATGAACAGGCAGTTGTCCCCGATCCGCGTCACGCCACCGCCGCCGGTCGTGCCCGGATGCATGGTCACGTGTTCGCGGATCACGTTGTTCGCGCCGACCTCGAGCCTCGTCTCCTCGCCGCGGTACTTCATGTCCTGCGGGGGGTGGCCGATGACGGCGAACGGGAAGATGCGCGTGCCGGCGCCGATCTCCGTTATGCCGTCGACGCAGACATGGCTGACCAGCGCGACCCGGTCGCCCAGCCGCACCTTCGGCCCGACCACGCAATAGGGACCGATGGCGACGTCGGCGCCGAGCTGGGCGCCGTCGGCGACGATGGCGGTCGGGTGTATGCCGGACATCATCGATCCATGATCATCGCGGAGTAGGTCGCCTCGGCGCAGAGCGCGCCCTCGACCCGCGCCTCGGCGCTGAACTTCCAGACGGGGCCGCGGCTGCGCTCCTTGCGGCAATGGATCATGACGCGATCGCCCGGCCCGATCGGCTTGCGGAACCGGGCCTCGTCGATGGTCATGAAGTAGACCAGCTTGCCCTCGTTCTCGGGACCGAGCTTCTCGACGACGATCACCGCGGCCGTCTGCGCCATGGCCTCGATCAGGAGCACGCCGGGCATGACGGGGCGCGCCGGGAAGTGGCCCTTGAAGAAGGGCTCGTTGATCGTCACGTTCTTGACGCCGACGCAGCTCTCGCCGGAGACGAGGTCGACGACGCGGTCGATCATCAGGAACGGGTAGCGGTGCGGGATCATCTGCATGATCCGGTTTATGTCGATCTCCTTGCGAACCGCCGCCTGCTGCTCCTGCGCCTGGTCGTTCTGCATGCCGCTGCCTCACTCCTCCGGGTTGTCGCCTTCGGCTCCGCCGCCGCGGCGGGCCAGCCGGCGCACGGCGCCCGCGATGCGGCGGAACTCGCGGATCGGGACCGCGGGATAGCCGCCGACGCTTTCGCCCGCGGGTACGTCGCGGTGCACGCCGCTCTTGGCAGCGACCTGCGCGCCGCTCGCGAGGTGGAGATGGCCCGCGATGCCCACCTGGCCGCCGACGACCACGAAGTCGTCGAGGCGGGTCGAACCCGATATGCCCGCCTGCCCCACGATCACGCAGCCACGCCCGATGCGCACGTTGTGCGCGATCTGGACGAGGTTGTCGATCACCGTGCCATGGCCGATCACCGTGTCGCCGACGCTGCCGCGGTCGATGGTGGTGTTCGCGCCGATCTCGACGCCGTCGCCGATGATCACCCGGCCCAGCTGCGGCACCTTCACGTGGCCACCGGGTCCAAGCGCGTAGCCGAACCCGTCCTGGCCGATGCGCACGCCCGGGAAGACACGCACGCGCTCGCCCAGGATCGCGTGCGAGACCGTCGCGTTCGCGCCGATGCGCGTGTCCGCGCCGATCGTGACGCCCGGGCCGATCACGCTGTTTGCGCCGATCGAGGCGCGCGGGCCGAGCGTCGCGCCCGCGCCGATGACCGCGCCGGCCGCGACGCTCGCGCCCTCGCCGATCGAGCAGCCGGGGCCGACGGATGCCGAAGCGTGCACGCCAGCCTCCGCGGCGGGCTCCGGATGCAGCACGGCGGCGACCAGGGCATAGCCGCGATAGGGCTCGTCGCAGAGCACCAGCGCCATGCCGGCGGGCGCGCGCTCGGCGAGGCGCGGATGGACGATGCAGGCGCCGGCGCGCGAGGCGCGGAAGGCGGGGATGTAGCGGCGGTTCTCGAGGAAGCTGATGTCCGAGGGCCCGGCATCCGCGAGCGTCGCTATGCTCGCGAAGGAAAGCCCGGGATCGCTGCCCGGCGCAACCCGGCCACCGGCGGCCTCGGCGATCGCAGCCAGCGTCATCGGCCCGGTTCCAGGGAAAAAGCGCGGATCGGCCATGCGCGGGCCCCGGCTCGGCGTCAGTTCGCGGGGATCTGCAGGGGCACCGTCGGCAGGCGCTTGTTCACCCGCGCGAGCACCTCGCCGGTGATCTCGAGCGCGCCCTGGTGGATCACCACCTGGCTCTTGTCGAGGATCACCTGGTAGCCGCGGTCCTGCACGATCTCGACGGTGGACTGCAGCATGGCCTGGTAGATCCGCTGCTCCGCCTCGCCGAAGGCGCGGTCGAGGCCGCGCGTGCGGTTCTGCAGCCGGGACTGCGCGTCGGACGCCCGCTTCTGGAGATCGCGCGCGCGGCGCTCGAGTTGGTCGGCCGGCACCTGGCCGCGCTGGCGCTGGAGCTCGGCCTGCGCGTTCTTGAGTTCCTGTTCCTGCTTCTGCACCTCCGCGCGCATGCTGGCGCCGAACTGCTCGGCCTGCTGGCGCAGCGCGAGCCCCGCGCTCGACTGGGAGAGCACGAGCCTGCTGTCGAGGATCACGACGGAGGTCCCGGCTGCCGGCAGCTCGGCCGGGAAGTTCGGGAGGCGCGGCTGGGGCGGCGGGGGCATGGCCTGCCCGGGCTGGGGCTGGGCTGGCTGCACGGGCTGGGGCTGGGCTGGCTGCGCGGGCTGCGCCGGTTGCGCGGGCTGGGGCTGCGGGCGCGGTTGCGCGGGCTGCGGCTGGGCCTGCTGCGGCTGGGGACGCGGCGCCGGGCGCTGCTGCTGTTGCGGCTGCTGCTGCTGGGGGGCCTGCTGCTGGGGAGGCGGCGCCTGGAGCTGGATCTGCGCGCTGGCCTCAAGGAGCGGGGCCAGCGCGATGCAGATGGCTATGCCGGTGCGGCCGATCGTGTTCATGGGTGTCCCGTGCCGGAAATGAGCGGTCAGAAGCGTGAGCCGAAGCTGAAGCGGAAAATCTCGTCCCGGTCGTAGCTCTCCTTCACCACCGGCGTGGCCACGCTCAGGCGGATCGGCCCGAGCGGCGAGCGCCAGGAGAGGCCCACGCCAATGGAGGCGCGGATCGAGTTCTCGTCGACGACGGTGGGCCCCTTGGCGTCCGTGTCCCAGAGGCTGCCGAAGTCGCTGAACGCGAAGGTGCGCATGCCCACCTCGCGCGGGATGCCCACGGGGAAGGAAAGCGAGGCCGTGCCGACGACGTAGCGCTTGCCGCCCAGCGAGTCGCCCGTGGCGCGGTCGCGCGGTCCGATGCCGGCGGACCGGAAGCCCCTGAAGTTGTCGCCGCCGACGAAGAAGCGCTGGTTGATGCGGACTGGCTGGTCCATGTCGTAGACGTAGCCGGACTCGCTGGTCAGGCTGCCGATGAAGTCTTCCGTGAACGGGTAGTAGGCGCCCGCGGAAAGGCGATTGCGCAGCCAGTTGCTGTCGCCGCCGAAGCCGGCGAGGTCCTGCGACAGCCTGA
>VGDA01000159.1 GCA_016869915.1 Alphaproteobacteria bacterium | reverse complement strand
CGGGATCGGGAAGTCCACACTGCTGCTCCAGGCGGCCGCGGCGCTCGGGCGCACGCGGCGCGTCGCCTACGTCTCCGGCGAGGAGGCGATCGACCAGGTGCGGCTGCGCGCCGCGCGGCTCGGCCTGACCAAGGCGCGCGTCGCGCTGGCCTCGACGACTTCCGTGCGCGACGTGCTCGCCAGCCTCGAGGGCAAGGACGCGCCCGACGTCATCGTCATCGATTCGATCCAGACGATGTTCGTCGACACGCTCGACTCCGCGCCGGGCACGGTGTCCCAGGTCCGCGCATCGGCGAGCGAGCTGATACGCATCGGCAAGAAGCGCGGAGTCGCGATCCTTCTGGTCGGGCACGTCACCAAGGAAGGCACGATCGCCGGCCCGCGCGTCCTCGAGCACATGGTGGACACCGTCCTGTACTTCGAGGGCGAGCGCGGACACCAGTTCCGCATCATGCGCGCGGTCAAGAATCGCTTCGGCCCGACCGACGAGATCGGCGTGTTCGAGATGACCGACCGCGGGCTCGTCGAGGTCCCGAACCCCTCGCAGCTCTTCCTCGCCGACCGCCGCGACGACGTGTCCGGGGCCGCGGTCTTCGCCGGCATGGAGGGCACGCGGCCCGTGCTCGTCGAGATCCAGGCCCTGGTCGGCCCGCCGGTCCAGGGAACCGCCCGCAGGGCCGTGATCGGATGGGACGGCAGCAGGCTCGCGATGGTGCTCGCGGTGCTGGAGACGCGCTGCGGCCTCGTCTTCGCCAGCCATGACGTCTACCTGAACGTCGCGGGCGGCCTGCGGATCGCGGAGCCAGCCGCCGACCTCGCCGTGGCGGCGGCGCTGGTCTCGGCCCTCAGCGGCCGCCCCGTCCCACCCGATGCCGTCGTCTTCGGCGAGATCGGGCTCGCAGGCGAGGTGCGCGCGGTGAGCCAGGGGGATGCTAGGCTCAAGGAAGCCGCGAAGCTCGGATTCGCGCGCGCCTTCGTCCCGTCCGGGCGGCGGCGCGGCAAGCCGGGCGACGGGGCGATCACGGTCGTCGCCATCGACGACCTCGGCAGCCTGGTCGCGCAACTCGCCGGCGGCAGGGGCGGCGCGCGCGCGTCCAGGGAGAAGTCGGAGACAGCGTCATGAACCCCGTCGACCTCGGCGTGCTGGGCGCCATACTCCTCTGCGCGCTCATCGCCCTCGTGATGGGCTTCGTGCGAACGATCCTCGCCCTTTCGAGCTGGGCCGGCGCGGCGCTCGTGACGGTCTGGGGCTTCTCCTACGTGCGACCGGTCGCGCGCGAGTACGTGACGCCCCAGCTGCTGGCCGACATCGCCGCGGGCCTAGGCGTGTTCGTGGCCGCGCTCATCGTCTTCTCGATCATCAGCCACCTGCTCTCGTCGCTCGTCCGCGGCAGCCCCCTCTCCTTCCTCGACCGGACGCTCGGCTTCGTGCTGGGCGGCGTGATCGGCGCGGTGCTCGTGGCCATCGTCTGGCTCGGCGCGTCGGCCTTCCTCGAGCGCGACAAGATGCCGGAGGTGCTGCAGGCCGCGCGCACCCTGCCGATGGTGGATCCCCTCGCCGAGCTGATCCGCACGCTTCTTCCCGCGGAGCTGCGCGGCGCGCCGCGCGAGGCGGCCGGCGCGGCGCGGCAGGGCGACATCTTCCGCGGCGCCCTCGACGCCCTCGGCACGCCGGGCGCGCGGCCGGCGCCGCAGCAGGGCGAAACGGGCTATAAACCTGACGAACGCCGTCGTCTCGACAATCTCATCGAGACCCGGCAGGGGGCTCCCTCGGGGGGACAGACACGATGAGCGAGCACTCCTCTCTGACGACCAATCCCTTCGACGACGACAAGCTGCGCGAGGAGTGCGGCATCTTCGCGGTCCATGGCCACAAGGACGCGGCCGCGCTCGCCGCGCTCGGGCTGCACGCGCTCCAGCACCGCGGCCAGGAGGCCTGCGGCATCGTCGCGACCGACGGCAGGCAGTTCCACAGCCACCGCGCGCTCGGCCAGGTCGGCGACAACTTCAGTTCCCAGCGCGTCATCGAGGCCCTGCCCGGCCGCCTCGCCATCGGGCACAACCGCTACGCGACGACCGGCGAGACGATCCTGCGCAACGTCCAGCCGCTCTTCGCCGAGTTCGACTTCGGCGGCTTCGCGCTCGGCCACAACGGCAACCTGACCAATGCCGGGTTCCTGCGCCGCGTGCTCGTCAGGCAGGGCTGCCTGTTCCAGTCGACGACCGATACCGAGGTCATCCACCATCTCATGGCGCGCGCCCATGGCGACGTCGAGACGCGTCTCATCTCCGCCCTCAACCAGGTCGAGGGCGCGTTCTCCCTCGTCGCCATCTCGCAGAACAAGATCATCGGCGTGCGCGACCCGCTCGGCGTGCGCCCGCTGGTCCTCGGCCGCCTCGACGACGCGTGGATCCTCGCCTCGGAGACCTGCGCCCTCGACATCATCGGCGCGAGCTACGAGCGCGAGGTCGAGCCCGGCGAGCTGGTGGTGATCGACGAGGGCGGCGTGCGCTCGACCAAGCCCTTCGGCCGCGCCGCGCGGCAGCGCTTCTGCATCTTCGAGTACATCTACTTCGGCAGGCCCGATTCGGTGGTCGAGGGCATCTCGATCTACGACGCGCGCAAGCGCATTGGCGCCGAGCTCGCGCGCGAGAGCGGCGTCGAGGCCGACATTGTCGTCCCGGTGCCTGATTCGGGCGTCCCGGCGGCGCTCGGCTACGCCGAGGGCGCGGGCCTTCCCTTCGAGCTCGGCATCATCCGCAACCACTATGTCGGGCGGACGTTCATCGAGCCCACCGACCAGATCCGCCACCTCGGCGTGAAGCTCAAGCACAACGCCAACCGCGCCAAGCTGCGCGGCAAGCGCGTGATCCTCGTCGATGATTCTATCGTGCGCGGCACCACGTCGAAGAAGATCGTCGAGATGGTGCGCCAGGCCGGCGCGACCGAGGTGCACATGCGCATCTCGAGCCCGCCGACGGCTCATCCCTGCTTCTACGGGATCGACACGCCCCAGCGCGAGAAGCTGCTGGCCTTCCAGTACGACGTCGCCGGGATGGCGCGCTTCATCGGCGTCGACAGCCTGGCCTTCATCAGCATCGACGGCCTCTACCGCGCCATGGGCCAGCCCGGCCGGGACGCGGAGCAGCCGCATTACTGCGATGCATGCTTCACGGGCGAGTACCCGACGCGGCTCACCGACCGCGAGAGCGCCGTGGCCGACCTGCCGCTGCTGCGCACGGCGTCGCCCGCCGCATGAGCGCGCCAGCGGGACGGCTCGCCGGCCGCGTCGCGGTCGTGACCGGCGCGTCGCGCGGCATCGGCCGCGCGGTGGCGCTGCGCTTCGCGGCGGAGGGCGCCCAGGTCGTGGCCCTCGCGCGCTCGGTGGGTGGCCTCGAGGAGCTCGACGACGAGATCCGGCGATCCGGCGCCCCGCCGGCGCTGCTCGTGCCGGTCGACCTCGCGGACCTCGACCGGATCGATCCGCTCGGGCCGCAGCTCTACCAGCGCTTCGGCAAGGTCGACATCCTGGTCGCCAACGCGGCGCTGCTCGGCACCCTCGGCCCCATCGGCCACCACGACCCGAAACTCTGGGACGAGGTGTTCCGGGTCAACGTCCACGCCAACTGGCGGCTGATCCGCACGCTCGACCCCCTGCTGCGCAAGGCCGGCAAGGGACGCGCGATCTTCGTGACCTCCGGCGCGTCGTCGCGGGCGAACGCCTACTGGTCGGCCTATTGCGCGAGCAAGGCCGCGCTCGACCAGATGGTGCGGGTCTGGGCGCTCGAGCTCGCCTCCACCGAGGTGCGCGCGAACCTGCTCTCGCCCGGCGCCACGCGCACATCGATGCGCGCGAACGCATTCCCCGGCGAGGACCCGATGACGCTGAAGCCCCCCGAGGCGCTCTGCGACATCTTCGTCGAGCTCGCCCTCGAGGGCTGCGAGCGCAACGGCGAGACCATCGTCGCGCCCGCGCGCTGACGGGTCAGGCGCGGCGCGGCCTCGGTCGACCCTCCGCCTTCTCGGCGTAGGGGTTCTCGGTCTGACGAAGCACGAAGCGGATCGGCGTGCCCGGCAGGTCGAACGTGTCGCGCAGGCTGTTCTCGAGGTAGCGCAGGTAGTCGTCCGGCAGCGCCACCAGCTTGTTCCCGAACAACGCGATCGTCGGCGGGCGCGTGTTCGTCTGGCGGCAGAAGCGCATGCGCGGCCGCCTGCCCTGCACCACGGGCGGCGGATGGGCCGTCACGGCGCCCTCCAGCCAGCGGTTCAGCTTCGACGTCGGAACCTCCGTGTTCCAGGTGTCGAAGGCCTCGAGCACCGCCTTCGCGACGTCGTCGAGCCGGCGGCCATGCAGCGCCGACACCGTGGCGAAGCGAACGCCGCGTACCTGCGGCAGCGAGATCTCGATGCGGTCGCGCAGCCGCCGCAGTGCCGCCTGCGGGTCGTCCACGAGGTCCCACTTGTTGACGACCACGACCAGCGCGCGCCCCTCCTCGACGACGAGGCGGGCGATCTGCAGGTCCTGCTTCTCCAGCATCTGCTCGGCGTCGAGCACGAGTGCCGCCACCTGGCATTCGCGCACCACGCGCAGCGTATCGGAGACGGAAAGCCGCTCGAGGCGATCGTCGATGCGCGCGCGACGGCGCAGCCCCGCCGTGTCGACGAGCCGCAGCGGCCGGCCTCGCCAGCTCCATTGCGTCTCGACGGCGTCGCGGGTGATCCCGGCCTCGGGGCCCGTCAGCATCCGGTCCTCGCCGAGGAGGCGGTTGACCAGCGTCGACTTGCCCACGTTCGGGCGGCCGATGATCGCGAGGCGGATCGGCCGCTGCTCGGGCGGCAGCGAGGCGATGTCGGGTTCCTCGTCGTCCGCCGGCGGCTGCGCCCGGTCCTCGCCATCCTCGGCGCGCGGCATCGCGGCGCGGATCGCCTCCTGCAGCCCGGCGAAACCCTCGGCATGCTCCGCCGAGACCGGCACGGGATTGCCGAAGCCGAGGCCATGCCCCTCGGCCAGCCCGGGGATGCCGGCCTTGCCTTCGCACTTGTTGGCGATCAGCATCACCCGGCAGCCGATGCGCCGCAGCACGCGGGCAAATTCGCGGTCAAGCGATGTCACGCCCTCCCGCGCGTCGATCACCAGCAGGACGAGGTCCGCCTCCTTCGCCGCGGCCTCGGTCTGCCGGCGCATGCGCGCCTCGAGGCTGCGCCCCTCCGCGTCCTCGAACCCTGCGGTGTCGAAGACGCGGAAACGGAGCGCGCCGAGCCTGGCCCGGCCCTCGCGCCGGTCGCGCGTCAGGCCCGGCGTGTCGTCGACGAGCGCCAGGCGCCGGCCCGTCAGCCGGTTGAAGAGGGTAGACTTGCCGACATTCGGTCGCCCGACGATGGCGACGGAGAAGGGCCGCGCGCGCGCCGTGCCGGCCGCGTTGTCCGGGTCGGACATCGTCAGCGCAGCGCGACGAGGCTGGCGTCGTCGGTGACGACGTAGATCGTCCCGCCGGCCACGGCCGGCGCTAGCGTCACGCCGCCGGGCATGCGCAGGCGCTCCATCACCTCGCCGGTCTCCGGCGAAAGCGTCACGGCCTGGCCGGCCGAGCTGAACACGAGCACGCGCTTGCCGACAACGATCGGCCCGGTCCACACGATGCGCCCGCGCTGCCTCTGCGGCTCCGCGAACCTCTCGAGCGCCGACACCCAGCGCACGCGCCCGTCGCGGCGGTGGATGGCGACGACCTCCGCGTCCGGCGTCGTGGCGAACAGGAAGTCGCCCGCCAGCCACGGGGTCTCGAAGCTGCCGACGCCCTGCTCCCAGATGCGCGCGCCGCTGCGCAGGTCGATCGCGGCCATGAGGCCGGAATGGCTCACGGCGAAGACGGTGCCGCGGTCGATGACGGGGAGCCCGCGCACGTCGGACAGCGCGGACACGGCATCGGCCCGTATTGCGCCCGACAGGGAGTCGGCCCAGGAGACGCGCCCGGACTCGGCGCGCAGCGCGAAGATCTCGCCGGAGGAGAAGGACGCGACGACAACGTTGCCCTCGACCGCGGGGCTCGAGGCTCCGAAGAACCCTGCGTTCTCGGTGATCCCCGCATGCGACCAGAGCTTGCGGCCCGTCTGGGCATCGAGCGCGTGCACCTGGTTGTCGACCGAGATCGCGAACAGCCGGTTGCCCGCGACGGTGGGCCCCGAGCGCAGCGGGGCCGTGAGCGTGGTGCGCCACGCCTCCTTGCCGGTCGCGGCATCGAGCGCGAGGACCTGCGCCTGCCCGGTCGCGACATAGATGCTGCCGCCGGCGACCGCGATCCCGCCGCCGCCGGCGGTCGAGCGCGATCCGGGAGCCTCGACATCGACCCTCCAGATCGAGGTACCGCGCGCCGCGTCGGTGGCGCGCAGGGAGGTCCCCGCGTCGAGCGTGTAGACACGGTCGTCCGCCACCACCGGCCCGCTCGTCACGCGCCCGTCGCGCGATGCCCCGGAGCCGATCCCCGTGCGCCAGGCCACGCCGATGCCGGCGACCTGGAGATGCTGCATGGCATGGGCGGGCGTCCCGCCGGGCTGCGGCCAGGCGGCGTTCGCCGTCGCTTCGGGAAGCACGACGGCAAGCTCGGCTATCCGCTGGTCCGGCTCGATCTTCGTCTCGTTGCGGAGCACCGCGACGCGCTCGCCGGGCAACGGCTTCTTCGGCGGCGCGCCGAAATAGCGGTCGAAGGTCTCGCAGCCGCCAAGCGCGAGGACGGCGACGAGCAGCGCTGCGTGTGAGGCGGCGCGGAGGTACATCAGCCGCCGAGCGCCTGCAGCATCTCGGTGGCGCGGGCCCGGAGGCTCGTCGGGGCCCCGGCATCGTCGGCGATGCGCGTCAGCATCTCGCGCGCCTTCGCCTCGTCCTTCGCGCGCAGGGCGGCGGCGGCACGGATCTCGAGGGCCGTGAAGCGCCACGGGGAGGCGGAGGCCGACAGGCGTTCCAGCATCGCGTCGACCTCGGCGGCGGGCAGCGTCTCCACCCCGGACAGCGCGCCGAGCAGCAGCGCGGCGTCGCGCAGGTCCGGGTCGGCCGCCCCGTCCGCCGCCACGGCGCGGTAGGCGGCGAGCGCGCCAGGGAGATCGGCGTGCCGCGCGCGCGCCGCCGCCTCGTGCAGTCGCGCCACCAGCGCGTAGCTGCCGCCCTCGCGGCCGATGGCGGCGAAGGCGTCGACGGCCTTCTGCCACTGCTCGCCCTCCGCCAGCGCTACGGCGGCGAAGAAGCGCTCGCCCTGCGCCGCGGCCTGCTTGCGCTGGTGGTCCACCCACCAGGTCCAGCCAGCCGTGCCAAGCACGATGGCGATCGCCAGCGCCATGACGTGCTTGCCGTATTTCCTCCAGAGCCGCTCCGCCCTGTCGCGCCGCAGGTCTTCGTCGACCTCGTTGAAGATGTCTGCCAAGGCACTGCTCGCGGATCGGGGGGACGAAAACGGCGACAACATAGCCATCGGACCGTCTTCAGGCAAACCGCTTGGGATCAAGGCGGCGGCGCGGAAGCGCTTGAAAAAAGTACGGTTTCCGCGACCTCGCCGCGGCCCGGTCCCGGGATTAACCTCCGCTTAGCACGCGCCGTGGCATGAGCGACGGATGCGTCTCCTCCTCGCCCCCCTCGCCACGGTCCTCCTCCTGCTCGGCGGCTGCGAGGTCCCCGTGGCCGGGTTGGTGGAGAACAACAACTACCGGACCAGCGGCCGCAGCATCACCGGCTGGGCGATGTCGTCGCTCTCGGACCAGGACTGCGAGCCCATGCGCGTGTTCGAGCGCAAGCCCGTCTGCCGCGACCTGCCGCCGCCGCCCGTCGAGCCGGTCTGCTACAAGT
>VGDA01000158.1 GCA_016869915.1 Alphaproteobacteria bacterium | reverse complement strand
GGCGCCAGCCTGCGCGTCGCGCGCCTCGGCCGCCGCCTCGGCCTCCTGCCGTGCCTTGTCGTGGCTTGCCCGCGCGGCGGCCTCCGTGCCGATCGCCGCCACCTGCCTGGCTCGCGCCTCGTCGAGACGGCGCCGCGCCTCCTCCTCCGCCCGGCGCACGCCGTCGCGATGCCCGGCCGTCGGCGCGCCATCGAGCAGGCCGTCGCGCGCGCGCGCCAGGTCCAGGAGCGCGGCGAGCGCCTCCCAGGCGCGCTGCGCGGCGGCGACGGCGGCGCGGGCCTCGCGCCGCTGCGCGAGGAGGCGCTGCGCCTCGAGCGCATCCAGCACCGCGCGCCGCGCGGCGTCGAGCGCGGCATGCGCGGCATCCCCCGCGTCGGTTCCAGGCGCCTCCGGCAGGGGCGCGGGCAGCGCATCCTCCGCCGCGCGATGCGCCAGGAGCGCGGCGCGCGCGCGCGTCCAGGACTCGCGCGCGCGGGCCTCCGCGCCGCGCGCATCGGCGAGCGAATCGCGGCGACTGCGCGCCGTCGCGAGATCGGACGCGGCGGCCTCGCGCAGGCCGGTGGCGCGCGCCTCGAGCGCGTTCGCCTCGGCGCGCGCCGCCTCGATCGCCGCGCCATGCCGGTCGCGCAGCGCGGAGAGGCCGGGATCGTGCAGCGGGTGGTCGGGCGAGCCGCAGACCGGGCAGGGCCTGCCATCGGCCAGCGTGGCGCGCAGCCGCACGGCCGCGTCGCCGAGCGTCGCGTCGAGCTCGGCAAGCATGCCCGCCATGGCATCGAGCCGCGCGCGCGAGAGAGAGAGTTCGCCAGCGACGGCCGTCGCCTCCGTCGCGGCGCCGGCGGCGCGGGCCTCGGCCTCCTGTGCCTGCGCCTCGGCGCGGCGCGCGGCCTCGCGCGCCTCCGCGGCGGACCTCGCCATGCGCTGGAGTTCCGCCGCATGGCCGAGCGCCAAGCCGAGCGACTGCTCGCGCGCGCGCAGCGTCGCGGCGTCGTGCGCGTCGAGCGGCCGCGGCCCGGCCTCGATCTCGGCCTCGAGGCCGCGTGCGTCCTTGCCGAGCCGCGCCGCCGCGCGCGCCGCCTCTGCCTTGCCGTGCGCGGGATCGGCGCCTTCACGCAGCCGCGCCGCGATCGCCTCGCGCTCCGGAGCGGGGCAGGTCGCGTCCTCGGCCTCGCGCCGGGCCGCGGCGCGGCCTGCGACGAGCGCGACGTCCAGCCGCGTCGCCTCCTCCCATTCGGGTTCGTGGCGCGCGCGCGTCGCTTCCGCGGCCGCGAGGGCCGCGCGCGCCTTCTCTTCCTCCGCCCGGGCCAGCGTCGCCTTCGCCTGCGCCTCGGCGAGTGCCTTGCCCGCCTCGTCGCTGGCGCGCGCCCTCGCGATCGAGGCCGCCTCGGCATTCGCCGCCTCGCGCAGGATCGGCGCGAGGCCGAGCGCGGCGCGGCGCAGCGCGAGCTCGGCGCTCGCCTCGCCCAGCGCGTCGCGCCGGCGCATCGCCGCGTCGCGCGCCTCTTCCGCGACGCTGGCCTGCGTGGCGAGCTTCGCCTCCTCGCGCCACCAGGCGAGGCCTGCGCGCAGCGCCTCCATGACCGCGCGATGCGTCGCCTCGCCGGCGACGAGCGCCGCGCGCTCCTGCTCCAGCGCCGCGCGCGCGGCGTCGTCGAGCGCGGCTGCGGCGTCGAGGGCATCGGCGGCCCGCGCCACGGCCTCGCGCCGGGCGCGCGCCAGCTCGAAGACCTTGCGCGACAGGGCGGAGAAGATCTCCTCGCCCGCGATGCGCTCGAGCAGCTCGCCGCGATCGGGCTCCGGCGCGGTCAGGAAGGCGTCGAAGCGGCCCTGCGCCAGGACGACCGTGCGCATGAACTGCTCGAAGCCGAGGCCGAGCAGCCGCTGGATCTCCGCCAGCGTGTCGCGCTTCCTGCCGCCCAGCGCCGCCTCGGTCCCGTCGGCCTCGACGCGCGCGAGCCGCACCTCGGATTGCTGGAGCCGCGCATCGGGCCTGCCGCGCGCGCGCCGCACTTCCCAGCGCGCGACATGGACCCGGCCGTCGATGGCGACGAAGCGGACCTCGGCGCGCGCGACGCCGCGGCCACGGGTGAGGATTGCGGCGGGGTTCTCCGCGAGCTCGGGCTCGTCGCCGCCCGGCGCGGGCAGCTCGTTGTCGACGCGCGCGCCGTCCAGGCGCGGGAAACGGTCGAAGAGCGCGAGGGAGAGGGCGTCGAGTAGCGTCGACTTGCCGGCGCCCGTGGGTCCGGCGATCAGGAACAGGCCCGCGCCGGCGAGCGGCGGCGCGGAGAAGTCGATGGCGAAGGGCTCGGAGAGGCTGGCCAGGCCCTCGCCGGCGATCGCGAGCAGCCTCATGGCGCCGCCCCGCGCGCGACGCCGTCGGCGGAGAGCGCGTCGTGCGCCTCGGCGAAGGCGGCGAGATGCGTGGCGCCGGGCTCCGTGCCGTGCCTCTCGCGGAAGGCGAGGCGGAAGAGCTCCTGCGTCGAGGGGCGCGCCGCGGCTGGCGAGTCGCCGGCCGGCGGCGCGTCGGCGCCGCCATCGTCGCGCGCGCGCAGGACGGAGACCTCGAGCACGCGCGCGGGAAGGCCGCTGCGCGCGATGTCCTCGCGCAGCTGCGCGGCCGCGGCGGGGCGCAGGCCATCGAGCGCGAGGCGGATCTCCACCATCGGCTGCAGCTCGCGCGGCGTCGAGGCGTCGGCCAGCCCGTCGAGGCGCAGGCGCAGCGCCTCGACCGCGTCCGCGGGCGCGATGCCGCCCGCCGCGGGCAGCAGCAGCAGCGGCACGGGAAGCGGCACCTTGACGTCCTCGACCTCGATGCGGCCATCGGCATGCGCGTCGACGACGAGGATGCGATGGCCATAGCCGCGTTCGGCCGCGGACATCGGCAGCGGCGAGCCGCTGTAGCGCACGCGCCCGCCGGAGAAAGCCTGCGCGCGATGCAGGTGGCCGAGCGCGACGTAGGAGGCTTCCTCCGGGAAGATCGCCGGCGAGGCGGCCTGCTCGCCGCCGATGAAGATCGCCCGCTCGCTCTCCGGGCTGGCGAGGCCGCCCTGCAGCGCGAGATGCCCGGTCAGGACGCAGGGCCCGCGCCCGCGCGGCGCGGCCTCCCAGAGCTCGCGGTAGAGCGCGGCGGCGCGCGCGCCCGCCTCGGCGAGGCCGGGGCCTGGCGGCAGGTCGGCGAGGCGGAAATAGGGCGCGGCGAGCACGTGGCCGTCGCCCGCCGGCATGAGAAGGCCGGCGCGGCCAGCCGCGTCGCGCGGCACCGCGCCGACGAGGCGCATGCCGTCGCGCAGCGCCGGCGCGAGCGCGTCGAAGCGCGTGGCGCCGTCGTGGTTGCCGGCGACGGCGACAAGCGTCGTGCCGGGAGATTCGCGCCGCAGCGACTCGGCGAAGCGGAAGAACAGGCGGAGCGCCTCGGCGGCGGGATTGGCCTGGTCGAACACGTCGCCCGCGACCACCAGCGCGTCGGCCTCGCGCGCCCGGCATTGCGCGACCATCCAGTCGAGGAAGCGCTCCTGCTCGGCGCCGCGCGAGAAGCCGCGCAGCTCCTGGCCCAGGTGCCAGTCGGCGGTGTGGATGATGCGCATGCGGCTCCTGCGTCGCCCGGGCCCGCGCGCGGCGGGATTGCGCCCGAAGACTACCAGATGCGCGGCGCGCCGGGGGTGACCGCGCCCCGCGCGGCGCATTATCGTGCGCTCGTGGAGGGGGATGGAACGCATGGCCAGGCGCGCAGGCGCGGGGCCGCAGGACGTGGGCGGATGCTCGCGCCCTTCGGCGTGCGCAGCTTCCGCTTCCAGTGGCCGGCGGACCTCGCGACCTCCTGCGCCTTCGAGATGGAGACCATCGCGCTGGGGTGGTTCATCCTCGTCGAGACGCGCTCGGTCCTGCTGCTGACGGTCTTCGCGTCGCTGCAGTACATCGGTACGCTCTTCGCGCCGCTGGTCGGGCTGCTCGGCGACCGGATCAGCCACAAGACGCTGCTCTGCGCGATGCGCGCGGCCTATCTCGCGCTCGCCGCGCTCATCTGCGCGCTGTCCTTCGCGGGGCTGCTCGGGCCGACCGAGGCCTTCGCGGTGGCGGCGCTCGCCGGGCTCGTGCGCGCCTCGGACGCTGGCGTGCGCAACGTCCTGACCGGCGAGACGATGCCGCACGGGCTGCTCGTCGGCGCGATGGGCCTGTCGCGCGTCACCCACGATTCCGCGCGCGCGCTCGGCGCGCTGGCGGGCGCCGGGCTCGTGGCGGCGCTCGGGATGAGCGGCGCCTATCTCTGCATCGTCGCGCTCTATGGCTGCGCGCTCGCGCTCACGCTCGGCACCGGCGCGCGGCGCGGCGAGGCCGCGACGCACCCGCCGCGGCGCGATGCCGCCTCGCCGCTCGCAGACCTCGTCGCCGCGATCCGCATCGTCTGGTCGCTGCCGCCGCAGCTCGCGGTGATGAGCCTCGCCTTCCTCATCAACATCGCGACCTATCCCTTCATCCTCGGCCTGCTCCCCTATGTCGCGCGCGAGGTCTACGGCACGAGCCAGGCCGGGCTCGGATGGATGGTGGCGGCCTCGGCGGGCGGCTGCGTGGCGGCGTCGATCCTGCTGAGCGTGCTCGGCAACCGCGTGCTCGCGGGGCGGACGATGATCGGCTTCGCCATCCTCTGGCAGCTGCTGACCATCGCGCTCGGCCATACCGGCGGGCTGGCGACGGGGATCCCGCTCCTGCTGCTCACGGGCATCGTGCAGGGACTGTGCATGGTGCCGATGTCCGTCATCCAGCTGCGCCACGCGCCGCCCGAGCTGCGCGGGCGGATCGCCGGGCTGCGCACGCTGGCCGTCTACGGCCTGCCGCTCGGGCTGTGGATCTCGGGGCCGCTGATCGAATGGCTGGGCTTCGCGGGCACGACGCTGCTCTACGGCCTGGTCGGACTCGCATGCACCCTCGCGATGCTCGCGCGCTGGCACGCGGTGCTTTGGCCCGCCGGCGCCGAGGCCAATCGCTGAGCGGCGCGTCTTCACGTTTCTTTACAGGGACCCGCCGCGGCCCGCGCCTAGTCTCGCGCTCACTCGGGGGCGGTCGCCCCGTCACGCGGAGTGCATGCATGCGGATCATCGAATGGGCAGCGCGCGCGGTCGCCCTCGCGCTGGCGGCGCTCCTCGCCGCCACGGCGCCGGCGGCGGCGCAGGGCGAGGCCTATCGCTTCTCGCCGGTCAACCAATGGGACATCAACAAGACGGCGTCCTACTGGAACCCGATCATCCAGTACGTGGCGGAGAAGAGCGGCCTGCCGATGCAGCTCAAGATCGGCCGCACCTCCGCCGACACGACCGCCTACGTGCTCGCGCAGGAGGTGGAGTTCGTGTTCAGCAACCACCTCTTCAGCCCGCAGCGCATGTCGCTGGGCTGGAAGGTGTTCGGGCGTCGCAACGGCCCGACGCTGCGCGCGCAGATCGCGGTGCCCGCGGACTCGCCGATCACGACGCTCGAGGAGCTGCGCGACCAGGAGGTCGCCTTCGCCGGCAACGAGGCGTTCATCGGCTACAAGCTCCCTATGGCGCACCTGCTCGCGAACTCGATTCAGGTGAAGCCGATGTTCAGCGGCAACCAGAACGCCGCCTTCGTCCAACTCTTCGCCGGGCGCGCGCGGGCCGTGGGCAGCAACTCGATGCTCGTCGACGGCTATGCCGAGCGCGAGCGCAGGGCCTTCCGGGTCCTCTGGAGCTCCGAGGGCTACCACGACCTCGCGCTGATGGCGGCCTCGAAGGTGCCGCAGGCCCATGTCGACGCGATCGCGGCGGCCTTCTTCGGCATGCACGCCGATCCGCGCGGGCGCAGGGTGCTGGAGGCAGCCTCGGCCGTCGTGTCGCTGACCGCCGCCGACCACTTCATCCCGGCCTCGATGGCCGACTACGCGAACTACGTGACGTTCTTCGAGAACGCCCCGCCCTTCCTGCGCTGAGGCCGGGCGGTGGACACGCGGGCGATGGACGAGGAGGCGCGCGCGGCGGCGCGCGGCGCCGCGCCCCGGCCCTGGATCGACCTCCTGCTGCCCGGGTCGATGGTGGTGCGCGTCCTCGCGCTCTACACCCTTGCCTGGCTGCTCTGCGTCGGCAGCCTCTCCTATTTCTTCTTCCGCCACGAGGTGCGCCAGCAGATCGAGTACATGCAGGAGAACGCGCTGGTGATGATGGAGATCACCGCGCAGACCGTGAGCGACAGCGCGGTGATCGGCGACTACGACACCATCCTTCGCACGCTCGACCTGGCGACGATGCGCGACCACCTGCTCGCGGTGCAGTTCATCGACCTCGGTGGCGGGCGCATCAGCAGCGTGCGCTCGCGCGGCACGCGCTACGCGGTACCCGCCCCCGGCTGGCTCGTGTCGAGGATCGCCGCGCAGCTGCCGGAGGCGAACCGCAGCATCACGGTCGGCGGCACCGACTACGGCGTGCTGCGCATGCGCTTCGACGCGGCGGGCGTCGCCGACGAGATCTGGAGCGACACCGCCGCGGCCGTGGCCGTGGGAATCGCCTGCTTCGTCGGCGGCGTGCTGCTGATCTGGGTCCCGCTGCGCCTCTGGCTCAGGCGCCTAGCGCTGTCGCGCATGACCGCGGGCGCCGGCGGAGGCGAGGCGGCGCCCGCGCTGGACGACGCGCTGGTGCGCAGCGCCCCGGCCGAGTTCCGGGAGGCGCTGGAGGCGCTGTCCTCGACCGCGGGGCGGCTGCGCGGCGAGCTGGCCGAGCGCGAGGCGGCGCTGGCCTCGCTGCGGGGCATCATCTCCGACCTGCTGCCGCCCGAGCGTGCCGGCGGCACGCACGCCGGCGAGGGGATCGGCGACATGGTCGCCACGATCTCCCGCCTCGTGCAGGAGCGCGAGGCGACGCGCGCGGAGCTGCAGCTCGCCAAGGAATCCTCGGAGGCGGCAAACCGCGCCAAGGGCGACTTCCTCGCGACGATGTCGCACGAGCTGCGCACGCCGATGAACGGCATCCTCGGCATGGCGCAGCTGCTCGAGGCGGGGGAGCTCGACGACGCCGAGCGCCGGCGCTTCGTGCGCACGATCTCCGATTCGGGCAGCGCGCTGCTCGCGCTGCTCAACGACATCCTCGACTTCTCGAAGATCGAGGCAGGCAAGGTCGAGGTCGTCGAGTCCGACTTCGAGCTCGGCAGGCTGGTCGACGGCACCCTGTCGCTCTTCGCGGAGGCGGCGCGCGGCAAGGGCGTCGCGCTCTCGGCCGAGCTGGGGGCGCTGGCGGGGCGGTCCTATCGCTCGGACCCGATGCGCCTGCGCCAGATGCTCACGAACCTCGTCTCCAACGCGGTCAAGTTCACGCAGGCCGGCGCGGTGCGCGTCGAGGCCGCGGAGGCCACGGGCGAGGGCGGGCGGACCTGGCTCGAGCTTGCCGTCGTCGACAGCGGGATCGGCATCCCGGCGGCGAAGCAGGCGCTGATCTTCGAGCGCTTCTCGCAGGTCGACGCCTCGAGCACGCGCCGGCACGGGGGCTCGGGCCTCGGCCTGTCGATCCTGCGCGGCATCGCGCGCGCCATGGGCGGCGAGGCGGGGTTCTCGAGCGCGGAGGGCAGGGGCTCGCGCTTCTGGTTCCGCGTGCCGGTCGCCGCCGCCGTGCGCGCGCGGGAAGCCGGCGCGCCCGGCGCGGCGCCGGAGCTCTTCGCGGGTCGCGTGCTGATGGCCGACGACGCGCCGGCCAATCGCCTCGTCAACGAGCGCCTGCTGGCGCGGCTCGGCGTCGAGGTCCGCGCGGTCGAGGACGGCGCGCAGGCCGTCGAGGCCGCGCTCGGCGGCTGGGCGCCCGACCTCGTGCTCATGGACCTGCAGATGCCCGGCATGGATGGGCTCGAGGCGACGCGCCGCGTGCGC
>VGDA01000157.1 GCA_016869915.1 Alphaproteobacteria bacterium | reverse complement strand
GCGCTCATCGCCGTGTCGATCCTCACCGGCCGCGCCATGGCGCCGCTCGGCCAGGTCGCCGCCCTCATCGTGCGCGTCAACCAGTCCATGGCCGCGCTCTCCGCGCTCGACCGCCTGATGAAGGCGCCGCGCGAGCGCGACCCGAGCGAGAGCTACGTGGCCCGCCCGTCGCTGCGCGGGCAGATCGAGCTGCGCGACGTGAGCTTCGCCTACCCCCAGGCGGGCGCGCCTGGCGGCGGCGGCGCCGTGGCGGCGGTAAGCGGCGTGTCGATCTTCGTCGCGCCGGGCGAGCGCGTCGGCATCGTCGGCCGCGTCGGCTCGGGCAAGAGCACCCTCGCCCGGCTGGTCACCGGCCTGTACCAGCCCACGCAGGGGTCGATCCTCGTCGACGGCACGGACATCAGGCAGATCGATCCCGCCGAGCTGCGCCGCCAGGTCGGCTACGTGCCGCAGGACGCGCATCTCGTCTTCGGCTCGGTGAAGGAGAACATCCTCATCGGCTCGCCCTTCGCCGACGACGCGGCGCTGCTGCGCGCCGCGACGATCGCGGGCGTCGACGACTTCGTCCGCGCCAGGCCGCAGGGCTACGACATGCCCGTGGGAGAGCAGGGCCGCTACCTCTCCGGCGGCCAGCGCGCCGCCGTAACCATCGCGCGCGCGCTCGTCTCCGACCCGCCGATCCTGCTTCTCGACGAACCGAGCGGCGCCATGGACTCCACCTCGGAGCAGCGCCTCAAGGCGCGTCTGTCCGAGATCCTCGCCGGGAGGACCCTCCTCCTCGTCACGCATCGCGGCTCCATGCTGTCGATCGTCGAGCGACTCGTCGTCATGGACCAGGGCCGCATCGTCGCCGACGGGCCGCGCGACCGGATCATCGCCGAGCTCCAGGCCGGCGCGATCCGCGGCACCGGGAAGGGAATGCCATGAGGGTGCGGCACAGGTTCGTGGAGGCGGATTTCGCGCCCGAGGGCGCGCTTGCCGCGCAGTCGGGGATCCGCCGCCTCGGCTGGATCGTGTCCCTGCTCGTCGTGACCTTCCTCGGCGGGTTCGTCTACTGGGCCTCGGTGGCTGCGCTCGACGAGGTGACGCGCGGCGACGGCCGCGTAATTCCCTCGCAGCGCGTCCAGGTCATCCAGAACCTCGAGGGTGGCATCGTGTCCGAGATCCTCGTGCGCGAAGGCCAGGTCGCCGAGCGCGACAGCGTGCTCGTGCGCATCGCGAACACCGCCGCGGAGGCCGACCTGCAGGGCAACCGCGCCCAGTCGCACGCGCTGCGCGGGACCATCGCGCGCCTCGAGGCGGAGCTGCAGGGCGGCGGCGCGGCGGATTTCCCACCCTCCCTCGTCGCGAGGCACCGGAGATCGTCGCCGCCGAGCGCAGGCTGCTGGAGGCGCGCCGCGACCAGCTCGAGGCGCAGGTCGCGGTGATGCGCGAGCAGGGCGACCAGCGGCGCAGCGAGATCGGCGAGCTCGAGGCGCGCATCGTGGCGCTGGAGCGCTCGCGCGCCCTCGCCCAGCAGGAGCTCGCCATCGTCGAGCCGCTGATACGCTCGGGCTCCGGCTCGCGCATCGAGCTCGTGCGCATCCAGCAGCGCGTCAACGACATCCAGACGCAGCTCACGGCGGCCGAGCTCGCCCTGCCCCGTGCGCGCAACGCGCATGCCGAGGTGCTGCGCCGCATCGACGAGCGGCGCGCGACCTTCCGCTCCGAGGCGAGCACCGACCTGAACCAGCGCCGGGCCCAGCTCGCGGCGCTGACCGAGAAGCTGCAGGCCGACCGCGACCGCGTCACGCGCACCGAGGTGCGCTCGCCCGTGCGCGGGACGATCAAGGACATGAAGGTCTCCACCGTCGGCGGCGTCATCCGCCCCGGCCAGGACATCCTCGAGATCGTGCCGCTCGAGGACACGCTGCTCGTCGAGGCGCAGCTGCGCCCCGCCGACATCGCCTTCGTGCGGCCCGGCCAGCCAGCGACCGTGAAGGTGACCGCCTACGACTTCTCGATCTTCGGCGGGCTGGAGGCCGAGCTCGAGCAGATCAGTGCCGACACGATCCAGGACGAGCGCGGCGAGCGCTGGTTCCGCGTCAGGCTGCGCACGCAGAAGGCCCATCTCGGGACCGAGGAGAAGCCGCTACCGATCATCCCCGGCATGACGGCCGGCGTGGAGATCCTCACCGGCCGCAAGACGGTGCTCGACTACCTCATGAAGCCGATCCTCAAGGCCAGGGACCGCGCGCTGCGCGAACGCTGACATGCCCTACGTCGAACGCGATTCCGTGGGGCGCATCGCCGCCCTGAGCGAGAAGCCGACCAGCCGCGCGCTCGAGTTCCTCGACGACGGCTCGCCGGAGCTGCGCCACTTCCTCTCGCGCGCGAGGACGCAGGCCGATCCGCGCCAGTCGCAGGAGGCGCTCGACACGCTGCGCGCCAGCGACGCCGACCTCGTGCGCGTGGTGGAGGACCTGATCGCGCTGCTCGTGCGCAAGCGCACGATCGCGATGGAGGAACTGCCCGTCCCGGTCCGCCGCAAGATGGAGGCGCGCGAGCGGCTGCGCGAGCGCTACCGCGCCAACCCGCTGCTGCGCTTCGACGACGACACGATCTGAGCGCGCTCAGCCGGCGCGCGCGGTCGCCTCGCCGCGCAGGAAGGCGGCTGCCTGCTCGGCGATCATGATCACCGTTGCGTGCGTGTTCGTGCTCGTGATCGACGGCATGATCGAGGCGTCGACGACCCGCACGCCGCGCAGCCCGCGCACGCGCAGCGCCTCGTCCACCACCGCGTCCTCGCCGCGCCCCATGCGGCAGGTGCCGACAGGGTGGTAGACGGTGTCCGCGTTGCGGCGGATCCACGCGTCGATCTCGGCTGTGGTGCGCACCTCCGGCCCGGGCGCCAACTCCCGCCCGCGCCACGGGTCGAAGGACGATTGCGCGAAGACGTCGCGCAGGATCTCGATCGCGCGGCGCAGGACCAGCCTGTCCTTCTGCGCCGACAGGCAGTTCGGCCTGATCGCCGGCGCCGCGAAGGGATCGGCGCTGGCGAGCGCGATCTCGCCCCGGCTCTCCGGCCGCATCTGGGAGGCGTTGGCGAAGAAGGCGTGGCCGTCATGGCGCCTCGGCGGGGCGCGCAGGCCGGGAAGGCGCAGCGTCGCCGTCGACAGGCCGGGCAGGAAGTGGCTCTGGATGTCCGGCGCGTCGAGCGCCGGATCGGAGCGCAGGTAGGCGCCGCTCTCCAGCGGGAAGCGCGTCATCGGCCCGCTGCGGAACAGCAGCGCCTGCAGGAAGGCGAGGCCGGCGCGGTCGATACGCGTGAGGCCGTGCAACGTCACGGGCTGCGTGCAGGCATGCTCGACGCGCACGAGCACGTGGTCCTGGAGGTTGCGGCCCACGCCGGGCAGGTCGGCGACGACCGGGATCCCGAGGCGCCGCAGCGCGTCGGCGCCGCCGACCCCGGAGAGCATGAGCAGCTGGGGCGAGTTCACGGTGCCGCCGCAGATCAACACCTCGCCGTCGACCACGAAGCGGCGCACGCGGCCGCGCACGCTCGCCTCCACCGCGACGGCGCGGTCGCCCGCGAAGTCTATGCGGGTCGCATGGGCGCGGGTCACGATCTCCAGGTTGGGCCGGCCGCGCACGGGGTCGAGGAAGGCGCGCGCCGTGCTCCAGCGCTGGCCGCCGGAGATGTTGAAGTCGTAGCGCCCGAAGCCTTCCGGCACGGCGTTGAAGTCAGGCGTCGCCGGATAGCCGGCCTCGCGCCCCGCCGCCACGAAGACGTCCGAGAGCGGGCTGAAGGGCGGCGGGCGCGACGTGCGCAGCGGCCCGTCGCCGCCATGGTCGTCGCCGCCCCCGCCTTCATAGGCCTCGGAGCGGAGGAAGAGCGGCTTCACGCGCTCCCATGACCAGGCAGGAAGGCCCGCCTGCGCCCAGCTGTCGAAATCCATCGGCAGGCCGCGCACGTAGACCATGCCGTTGATCGACGAGGAGCCGCCGATCACCTTGCCGCGCGGCCAGAAGAGCCGCCGCCCCTCCATTCCCGGCACCGGCTCGGTCTCGTAGAACCAGTTCGCGTACCTGTTGCGCAGAAGGGTCCCCGTCATCAGCGGGATGCGGAAGACGGGGTTGCGGTCGCCGCCGCCGGCCTCGAGCAGGAGGACGCGCGCGGCCGGGTCGGCGCTCAGCCGCGACGCGAGCACGCAGCCGGCCGTGCCGCCGCCGACGATCACGTAGTCGTAGCCCCTGTCCATCCCGCCGCCCCGCGCCCGATGCCGATGCTGTCCGTCGTCGCCGAAACCGCTATATCAACCCGGCGAACGAAGCCAGCCCCGCGCTGGCCGCAGGACGGGACGGCCCGCGCATGCATGTCGAGGTCACCAAGGCGAAGAAGAGCTTCACCGCGCGAGGTCGCGTGGTCGAGGCCCTGCGCGAGGTCTCGCTCGGCGTCGCGCGCGGCGAGTTCGTCGCACTGGTCGGGCCGTCGGGCTGCGGGAAGTCGACCCTGCTCAACATGGTCGCGGGCCTCGCCGCGCCGACGAGCGGAGCGATCCTTCATGGCGGCCGGCCGGTCGAGGGCGTCAACCGCTCGGTCGGCTACATGACCCAGGCCGACGCGCTGCTGCCCTGGCGCACCGCCGAGGCGAACGTGATGCTGCCCCTGCTGCTGCGCGGCACGGGCCGCGCTGACGCCCGCGCCCGCGCGCGCGGGCAGCTCGAGCGCGTAGGCCTCGCCGGGTTCCTCGACGCCTATCCGCGCGAGCTGTCCGGCGGCATGCGCAAGCGCGCGGCGCTCGCCCAGCTGCTCGTCTACGAGCCCGACACCCTGCTGCTGGACGAGCCCTTCGGCGCGCTCGACGCGCAGCTCAAGCTGGTGCTGGCGCAGGAGCTGGCGACGCTGCACGCCCGCACGGGCCAGACCGTGCTCTTCGTGACCCACGACCTCGGCGAGGCCATCGCGCTGGCCGACCGCGTCGTCGTGTTCTCCGGCAGGCCCGGACGCATCAAGGCGGTCGAGCGCGTCGACCTCGGGCGCCCGCGCGACATGTTCCGCGCGCGCTTCGAGCCAGCCTTCCAGGCGCTCTACGAGCGGCTCTGGGCGGCGCTGGCGCCGGAGATCGGAGCGGCGGCATGAACCGCGTCGACGCCGATCCGGAGGCGCCGGCGGCGGCGCCCGCGGGCGATCCCGGCGAGGTCGCGCCTTGGATCGTGCGCACGGGCCAGGTCGGCCTGGGCGTCGCGCTCCTCGCCGCGTGGCAGCTCGCCTCCGGGCGCCTCGTCGACCCGTTCTTCGTGAGCTCTCCCGCCGAGGTCGGCACGCGGCTCGCGCGCTGGGCGACGGACGGCACGCTGCTCGTCCACGGCAGCTACACGCTGCGCGCGATGGTCGCGGGGTTCGTGATCGGCGCCGCCGCCGGCTTCGGCACGGGCTTCGCGCTCGGCCGCAACGACCTGCTCGCGCGCGTCCTCGACCCCTACATCACGGCGATCTACTGCCTGCCGAAGATCGCGCTGGCGCCGCTCTTCCTGCTCTGGTTCGGCATCGGGATCGAATCGAAGATCGCGATGGCGGCGGCGATCGTCTTCTTCCTCGTGTTCCTCAACACCTTCGCTGGCGTGCGCGCCGTCGAGCGCATCCACCTCGACGCGGTGCGCATCATGGGCGGCGGTCGGCTCGCGGAGCTGCGGCACGTCGTCCTGCCATCGGCCGCCGCCTGGGTGATGACGGGGCTCAAGGTCTCGGTGCCCTACGCGCTGATCGGCGCGGTCGTGAGCGAGCTGATCTCGTCCAACCGCGGCGTCGGCTTCCTGATCGGCCAGGCCAGCGGCCTGTTCGACACGGCCGGCGTCTTCGCCGGCCTCGTCGTGCTCGCGGTGGCCGGCGCGACGCTCAACGGCGTGCTGAAATCGGCCGAGCGCCGCCTGCTCCGCTGGCGCGGGTGAGCGGGCGGGTCCCATCGCCCGCCCCTGCCCTCACTTCTCGCCGACGATCACCGTCCAGGGGAAGCGCCAGCGCTCGCCGCGCGCGGCGAGCGCACCGGGCATCTCCTCGAAGTCGATGGTCTCGACGTTGCGGAAGCCAAGCCCGCGCATCGTCTCCTTCACGTCCATCCGGACCATCGGCTCCATGTAGGGCTCGTTGTTCCGGCGACCGTGGCCGAAATGCATGAAGCGCATGAACGGCTCGTCGGGCGGGATGAAGTCGAGGTGGACCATGAGCCCGCCCGGCTCGAGCACGCGCATCGCCTCGGCGAAGGCCTCGCGGATCGCCGGTGGCGGCATCTCGTGGATCATCATCGTCGAGGTGACGACGTCGTGGCTCGCGTCGGGCAGGCCGGTCCTCCGGCAGTCGCGCTGCAGGAAGCGCACGTTGCGCGCCTGCGCGGCCGCGGCGTCCTGAGCGGCGAGGCGAAGGCAGGGCGCGGCGATGTCGATGCCGGTGACCTGCGCGTCGCGGTCCTCCGCCCAGAAGGGGCGCGTCGACTTGCCGAAGCCGCAGCCCATGTCGAGGATCCGGCGGCCCCTGCGCCGCTCGTTCACCAGCGCGGTGAACTTCCAGTGCAGGTCCTTGTGCTGCTGCATCAGAGGGGTCGTCGAGCGCGCGCCGCGCTCGTAGACATAGCCCGCGATCGGGTCCGACCAGATGCCGCCGGGATGCTGGTGGATGTCGACGGAGGCGAAGTAGGTCGGGACCTCGAGCGACGGGTCGAGCTCGAGGATGCCCGGCGGCAGCGGCGCGTCGAGCTCGGCCTCGATCTCCCCGCGCAGCCGGTCATGCGCGGGCTGCAGCCCCCATCGACCGGAATACTTGAAGCGCTGGAGATGGCGCTCGAGCCAGGCGAACTGGCGGTAGAGCGGTTCGCCCTCGAGCAGCGCCGCGGCGTCCTCGGCCTCGCGCGGCGGCGTGCCGGCATTGGCGGCGCGGCCGGCCTTCTCGCGGTAGAGCGCGTGGAGCTCGGGGAAGATCCGCCCCGTCCAGTGCAGCTTGCAGCCCAGCAGGAACGCCTGGTAGGCCTCGAACTGGCGATCGCGCACGTTGATCATGGCCCTGTCGCTCCCATCGTGACGGCGCGATGATATGGTCCGCCATCCACACCGGCAATCGGGCCCGTCGCATGTCTGACCTCTCGTCCGAACAGGAAGTCCTCTCGATCCTCGAGGCGGTGCGCGCCAAGCGCGGCTACCTGCTTCCGCACCATGGCCTGCTCGCGCTGACGGCCCCGCGCCTCGCGCGCGCCTACGACGAGGCCTACACGGCCCTGACCCTCGACCGGCGCTCGCTGAGCGAGTTCGAGAAGGAATTCGTCTGGCTGCCGATCCTGATCTCCACCGACGAGGCGATCGCGACCCACCACATCGCCAAGTTCAAGGCGGCGGGCGGGACGAGCGCGGACATGGAGACCTGCCTGCGGCTCGCCGCCTTCGCGCGCGGCGCGCGCGACTACCGCTTCGTGGGCCGGCACTGGGGCGACCTGATCGAGGGCTTCGACCGCGAGCGCGCCTATCGCGCGGCCCTCGACGCGCTGCTCGCTGGCGCGTCATGCCCGCGCGGCCTCGCCGAGGCGGCCATGGCCGCGACCCATGCCTGCCTGGCGCAGTGGGAGGAAGTCGCCATCCACATCCGCGGCGCGTACCAGGCTGGACTGCCGGAGGCGAAGCTCGCCGAGGCGCTGTCGCTCGTGATGTTCCCGGGCAGCGTGCCGCATTTCGTCGAGGCCGCCCGCGTCTGGCGCGACCTCGTCAAGTCGGGCGCGGTGCCCGCTTCGCCGGCGCTGCGGCTCTGGGCGTCGATCGACCAGAGCGGCTTCGACGGCAAGGTCTGAGGCCGCGGGCGGGCCTCAGGCCGCGAAGTCGTCCTCGCCGCGGCGCAGCAGCACGCGCTTGAGCGCGTCGAAATGGCGCTGCGCGGGGCTCGCG
>VGDA01000156.1 GCA_016869915.1 Alphaproteobacteria bacterium | reverse complement strand
CATGTCCGAGGACATGACCTTCCTGCCGAAGGCCGAGATCCTCACCTTCGAGGAACTCGACCGCCTCTGCTCGGCCTTCGTCCGCCTGGGCGTGCGCAAGCTGCGCCTCACCGGCGGCGAGCCCCTGGTCCGCCGGAACGTCATGTCCCTCTTCCGCGCGCTGGGCCGGCACGTCTCCAGCGGGGCGCTGGACGAGCTGACCGTGACGACCAACGGCAGCCAGCTCGCGCGCCACGCCGAGGAGCTCCGGGCCTGCGGCGTGCGGCGGATCAACGTCTCGCTCGACACGCTCGACCCGGCGAAGTTCACGGCGATCACCCGCTGGGGCCGCCTCGACCAGGTCCTCGAGGGGCTGGAGGCGGCGCGGCGCGCGGGCCTCGAGGTGAAGATCAACGCCGTCGCGCTGCGCAACTTCAACGAGGACGAGTTCGACCGCATCCTGCGCTGGTGCGGCGACATGGGCTTCGACCTGACCTTCATCGAGGTCATGCCGATGGGCGACATCGGCGGCGAGGACCGCCTCGACCAGTACCTTCCGCTGAGCATGGTGCGCGCGCAGCTGGCGCGCTCCTGGACGCTGGAGGAGACCGACTACCGGACCGGCGGCCCGGCGCGCTACTTCACGGTGCGGGAGACCGGCCGGCGCATCGGCTTCATCACCCCGCTCACCCATAACTTCTGCGAATCCTGCAACCGCGTGCGGCTGACCTGCACGGGCACCCTCTACATGTGCCTCGGCCAGGAGGACGCGGCCGACCTGCGTCGCCCGCTGCGCGAGTCCGAGGCCGACGGCGCGCTCGACGACGCGATCCGCGCCGCCATCGCGCGCAAGCCCAGGGGCCACGACTTCGTCATCGACCGGCGCAGCAGCGGGCCCGCCGTCCCGCGCCACATGAGCGTGACCGGCGGGTGAGCGCCGATCAGGGCCGGGCCGGCGCGGCGGGGGGCCGCGGCACCGGGCTCTTCCTCTGGAGCCTCTCGCTCGCCCAGCTCGTCTCGTGGGGCATCCTCTTCTACAGCATCGCCGTCTTCTTCGTGCCCATGCGCGAGGAGCTCGGCTGGTCCAAGGCCGTGGTCAGCGGCGGCATCACGATCGGCCTCGTCTCGTCCGGCATCTTCGCGCCATGGGTCGGCGCGCAGGTCGACCGCGGCAACGCCTGGCCCGTGCTCACGGGCGGATCGGTGCTGGGCAGCGCGGCCGTCCTCGCCTGGGCCTTCGTCGAGACGCCGCTCGCCTTCTGGGCCGTCTGCTTCGCGATGGGCGCCGCGATGGCCTGCACCCTCTACGAGCCGGGCTTCGCCGTCCTGAGCCGCACGCTCGGCGACGACGCGCCGCGCGGCATCCTCAAGATGACGCTCGTCGGCGGCTTCGCCAGCACGGTCTTCATCCCGCTCGCCCATGCGCTGGTCGAGGCGATCGGCTGGCGCCAGGCCGTCATGGTCCTCGCCGCCACAAACCTCCTGCTGCCGGCCGCGATCCACGCGGTCATGCTGTCGCCGAGGGTCTCGCCGGCGCCGCGCGCGCCGCAGCGCCTCGCCACCGCCGACATCCCGACGCGCGCGGCGATCGCCGACATGCGGTTCTGGGGGCTGCTCGTCGCCTTCTCGGCCTACAACGTCGCCTTCACCGCGATGACCTTCCATTTCCTCCCCATGCTCGAGGAGCGCGGGGTCAGCCGCGACGCCGGCGTGCTGCTCTTCACGCTGATCGGGCCCCTGCAGGTCGCGGGCCGGCTGCTGCTCTTCTCGCGCGGCGGCGGGATCGCGGCGCGGCCCGTCGGGCGCGCGATCTTCGCCGTCGCCGCGCCGCTCTTCCTCCTCGCCGTCGTCGCCGGCGCGGACCTCCGCATGCTCGCGCTGTTCGTCGCCGTCTACGGCGTCGTCAACGGGATCAGCACCGTCATCCGCGGCACGATCGTCCGCGACATATTCGGCGCGCGCAACTACGGGGCGATCTCCGGCAGCATGACGATGCCGACGACCTTCGCGCGCGCCGGCGGCCCGGCGATCGGCGCGATGCTGTGGTCGCTGGGCCAGGACTACGCGACGATGCTCGCGGGCCTCGCGGCGGTGAGCTTCCTCGGCGCCATCGCCTTCTGGCACGCGACGCGGCACGATGCCGGAGGCTGAGGCGCGCGGCCCGCCGTTCGTCTATGCTCCGCCCCGCATGACCGGACCCCGCATCGCCGTCTGCGCCGCAGACACCGACACCGCGCGCGAGGCGCGCCAGCGCCTCGTCGCGCGCTACGACGTCGTCGAGCCAGAGGCCGCCGATATCCTCGTCGCGCTGGGCGGGGACGGTTTCCTGCTGCAGACCCTCCATCGCCACAAGGCGCTGGGCAGGCCGGTCTTCGGCATGAACCGCGGCAGCGTCGGGTTCCTGCTCAACGAGTTCCGGGAGGCCGGGCTCGAGGAGCGCCTCGCCAGGGCGACGCCGGTGCTGCTCCACCCGCTGCGGATGGAGGCCACGACGACGACCGGCGAGCGCGTGGTCGCCACCGCCATCAACGAGGTGGCGCTGTTCCGCCAGCAACGCCAGACCGCGAAGATCAGGATCTCCGTCGACGGCGTCGTGCGCCTGCAGGAACTCTCCTGCGACGGCGTGATGGTCGCCACGCCCGCAGGCAGCACCGCCTACAACCTCTCGGCCCATGGCCCGATCATCCCGCTGGGGGCAGGCCTTCTCGCGCTGACGCCGATCAGCGCCTTCCGGCCGCGGCGCTGGCGGGGCGCGCTGCTTCCGCATGGCGCGAAGGTAGGCTTCGAGGTTCTCGAGGCGGACAAGCGCCCGGTCGGCGCCGCGGCCGACAACAGCGAGGTGCGCGACGTCGCGCATGTCGAGGTCCGGGAGGTGCCGGACATCGGGTTCACGCTGCTCTTCGACCCCGACCAGAACCTCGAGGAGCGCGTCCTCAAGGAACAGTTCGCGCCCTGAGGTGGCGCCGGGCCACGCGGTTCAGCGCGCGTCGTTCAGGTGGCAGGCTGACCGGCGCCCCGGCGCGACCTCGCGCAGCGCCGGTGCCTCGGCCCGGCAGCGCGCCGTCGCGTGCGGGCAGCGCGGGTGGAAATGGCAGCCTGGCGGCGGCGCGAGCGGCGACGGGATCTCGCCCTTCACCGGCGCGAACTCGCGCCGGCGCGTGTCGAGGCGCGGGATCTCGGCCAGCAGCGCGACCGTGTACGGATGGTTGGGCGCCGAGAAGATCTCCTCCGCGCTCCCCTCCTCGACCACCCGGCCCAGGTACATGATCACCACGCGGTCCGAGAGGTGCCGCACGACGCCGAGGTCGTGGCTGATGAAGAGGTAGGTGAGCGCGAGTTCCTCGCGCAGCTTCATGAACAGGTTCAGGATCTGCGCCTGGATCGAGACGTCGAGCGCCGCGACGGCCTCGTCGCAGACCACGAATTCCGGCCGCACCGCGAGCGCGCGCGCGATGCCGATGCGCTGGCGCTGGCCGCCGGAGAACTGGTGCGGAAAGCGCCGCTTGTAGGCCGGGTCCAGGCCGACGCGGACCATCGTCTCGTCGACATGGGCGTCGAAGCCGGAGCGCGGCACGAGGCCATGATAGGCCGGCGCCTCGCCGATG
The DNA here is from genome assembly GCA_016869915.1 of Alphaproteobacteria bacterium. Taxonomy (GTDB): domain Bacteria; phylum Pseudomonadota; class Alphaproteobacteria; order CACIAM-22H2; family CACIAM-22H2; genus CAIOSQ01. The sequence goes on along the minus strand of VGDA01000156.1, from coordinate 4,332 downwards.
ATGTCGCGCACGCGCATGCGCGGGTTCAGGGACGCGAACGGGTCCTGGAAGATCATCTGGACGGAGAGCGCGGCGCGAGTCGCCTCCTTGCCGTCCATCTCCGCGGCGCGGCGCCCGCGGTAGAGCACCTCGCCATCGCTCGGCTCGAGGATGCCGGCGACCATGCGCCCGAGCGTGGACTTGCCGCAGCCGGACTCGCCCACCAGCCCCAACACCTCGCCCTCGCGCACGGCGAGGTCGACCCCATCGACGGCGTGGACGATCTCGGCCTTCATGCCCGCGCCAAGCATGTTCGCGAGCTTCGCCGCCGCGTCGAGCGGCTTCGAGAAGCGCTTCGAGACACCCTTCAGCTCGACGATCGGAGCGGCGCTCACGGCACGGGCTCCACCAGCGGATGGACGCAGCGCGCGACCCGCCCGGCGCCGAAGCCCCGCTCCGCCGGCTCGCCGGCGCACGCCGCGTCGGCGCGCGCGCAGCGGGTGCGGAAGGCGCAGCCCCCGGGCAGCGACAGAATCGACGGCATGACGCCCGGGATCTGCTGCAGCGGGATGCCGCGCTGGTTGCGGCTCGGCACCGAGCCGATCAGGCCGGCCGTGTAGGGATGCGCGGGGCGGTCGAGGACGTCGTCGACGGTCCCGCGCTCGACGATGCGGCCCGCGTACATGACGCAGACCTCGTCCGCGAGCGACGCCACGACGGAGAGGTCGTGGGTGATCCACAGCAGCGCGGTCCCCGTCTGCCGCGCGAGGCGTTGCATCTCGAACAGGATCTGGCCCTGTATGGTCACGTCGAGCGCGGTCGTCGGCTCGTCGGCGACGATCAGCTCGGCGCGGTTCAGGAGCGCGATCGCGATCGCCACGCGCTGGCGCATGCCGCCGGAGAACTGGTGCGGGTAGGCCGCGAGGCGCTCGTCGGGGCTTGGGATGCCGACCTGGCCGAGCGCGTCGCGCGCGCGCCTGCGCGCCTCGTCGCGCGGGACGGCCTCGTGGGCCTGGATCGCCTCGATCATCTGCGTGTCGATGCGCAGGACAGGGTTCAGCGTCATCATCGGGTCCTGGAAGATCATCGCGATCCTCCGGCCGCGCAGGTGCCGCAGCTCCTCCTCGGGCATCGTCGCTATGTCCCTGCCGCCGAAGAGGATCCGGCCCGAGACGACGCGGCCCGGCGGATCGACCAGGCCCATGATCGAGAAGCCGGTGACGGACTTTCCCGAGCCGGACTCGCCGACGAGCCCCATGACGCGGCCCGGGGCGACGGAGAAGGACACGCCGTCGACGGCCTTCACCACGCCGGCGCGCGTGTGGAACCAGGTGCGGAGATCCTCGACGGCGAGCGTGGGCGCGGTCATGTGCGGCCTATTTCTGCAGCCGCGGATTGAGGACGTCGCGCAGCTGGTCGCCGACGAGGTTGATCGACACGATCGTCACCAGCAGCGCCAGGCCGGGGAAGAAGCTGATCCAGTACTTGCCGGAGAGCAGGTACTCGAAGCCATTCGCGATCAGCAGGCCGAGCGACGGCTCGGTGATCGGCAGCCCGATGCCGAGGAAGGACAGAGTCGCCTCGAGCGCGATCGCGTGCGCCACCTGCACCGTGACGACCACGATCAGCGGCGGCAGGCAGTTGGGCAGGAGGTGGCGGAACACGATGCGCCGGTGGCCGAGCGCGAGGCAGCGCGCCGCCTCGATGTATTCCTTGCGTCGCTCCACCAGCGCCGTGCCGCGCACCGTGCGCGCGTAGTAGGCCCACTGCACGCAGATCAGCGCGAGGATGATCTTCCACGTCCCCTGCCCCAGCACGGCGAGCAGGATCAGGGCGACGAGGATCGAGGGGAAGGAGAGCTGGATGTCGACGATCCGCATCACCACGCTCTCGACGCGGCCGCCGAAATACGCGGCGAGCAGGCCCGCGGCCATGCCGAGCGCGAGCGCGCCGACCGCGCTCATCGCGCCGACGCCGAGCGAGGTGCGCAGCCCGTAGAAGATGGCGGAGAGCATGTCGCGGCCCTGGTCGTCGGAGCCGAGCCAGAACACGAAGCCCTCCATGGACTTCGCCATCGGCGGCTGGCGACCGTCCATGATGTCCAGCTGGTTGAGGTCGTAGGGGTTCTGCGGCGACAGCAGCGGCGCGAGGAGCGCCGCCGCCAGCACCAGCGCGAAAACCGCGAGCCCGGCCATGGCGACCTGGCTCCCCGCGAAGTCCGCGACGAAGCGCCGGAACGGGCTCTGGACCCCTGGGTCGCGCGCCGCCGCGGCCATGGTCATCCCTTCGCCTCGGACAGGCGCACGCGCGGGTCCAGGACCGAGTAGAGGATGTCGACCACGAGGTTGATGACGATGAACATGAAAACGATGATGCAGAGATAGGCCACGATCACCGGGCGGTCGAGGCGCTGGATCGAGTCGATGATCAGCTTGCCCATGCCCGGCCAGGCGAAGATGGACTCGGTCACGACCGCGAAGGCGATGGTCGAGCCGAGCTCGAGCCCGATCACGGTGACGATCGGGATCAGGATGTTCTTGAACACGTGGACGAAGACCACCCGGCGCATGGGCAGGCCCTTGGCCCGCGCGAAGCGCACGTAGTCCATGAGCATGTTCTCGCGCATCCCGGCGCGCGCGAGCCGGATGATCAGCGAGATCTTGAACAGCGCGAGGTTCAGCGCCGGCATCGCGAGGTGGCGTAGCCCGTCGATGGTGAACAGGCTGGAGGTGATCCCGAGATAGGTCGCCGTCTCGCCGCGTCCGGTCGAGGGCAGCCAGCCGAGATTGACCGCAAAGAACATGATCAGCATCAGCCCGACCCAGAAGGTCGGCAACGAAAAGCCGAGGATCGAGGTGGCGAGGATGGCCTTGGCGCCGGCCGTGTCGGGCCGGTAGCCGGCATACATGCCGAGCGGCAGCCCCACCACGATCCCCAGCAGCAGCGCCGAGACCGCCAGCTCCAGCGTCGCGGGCATGCGCTGCAGGATCAGCGTGATCGCGGGCATGTTGAAGACGAAGGACCGCCCGAGGTCGCCCTGGAACGCCGCGCCGAGGAAGGCGAAGTACTGGGCCCAGACCGGGCGGTCGAGGCCGAGCGCGGCCTTGGCGCGCTCGCGCTCGATCTGGTCGGCCTCGGGCGAGATGAAGATCTCGACCGGGTCGCCGATCGCGTAGACGCCGAAGAAGACGATCAGCGACATCACGAACAGCACGAGGCCGCTCTGCATCAGCCGCCTGATGACGAAGACGGTCATCGTCGCGTCGCTTCCCCGGCGCCGGCGCGGGTCAGTTGCCCGGGCGGACGAACTGGGCGAGCGAGTACTCGTCCTGGCGCGCGCTGTAGGTGACGCCCTTGCGCGTCGCCCAGGTGTTGACCTGGTAGTAGAGCGGCACGATGCCCATGTCGGTCCCGATCGCGAGTTCGCTCGCCTGGAAGAGGAGCTTCTGGCGCTCGGCGTCGTTCACCGTGGCGAGCGCCTTCTCGAGCAGCTCGTCGACCCGCGGGTTGCCGTAGCGGCCACGGTTGGACGCGCCCATGCCCTTGTCGCGGTTCGGCGTCGCGAGGAGCGAGCGCAGGCTGTCGGAGGTCTCGCCCGTATTGCTGCCCCAGCCGAACAGCGTGACGCTGAAGGCATAGCCGGGCGCGCTGGCCTGCGACGCGTAGGTCGCCCAGGGCAGCGTCACCACCTTCGTGTCGATGCCGACGCGCGTGAGCATCGGTCCGATGGCCTGCAGCACCCGCTCGTCGTTGGGGTAGCGGTCGTTCGGGCCGTGCAGGGTGATGGCGAAGCCGTTCTGGTAGCCGGCCGCGGCGAGCAGCGCGCGCGCGCCCTCCTGGTCCAGGGCGTCGGGCCTGAGGTTGGGCGACACGCCGAAATTGCCCTCGGGCAGGAGCCCGCCGGCCGGCAGGGCGTCGCCGTCGAAGACGCGGTCGACGATGGCGGCGCGGTTGATCGCCTTGCTGATCGCGCGGCGGACACGGACGTCCTTCAGCGGGTTGTTCGGCAGCAGCGCGCCGGCCTTGTCGGTGACGAAGGGCGACTGGTCGCGCACCTGGTCGAAGGACAGGTAGATCACGCGGTTCGAGGTGATCCGGTGCAGCGAGACCTGGGGGCTCGCGCGCAGGCGCGGCACGTCGGCGCTGGGCACGGCCTCGATCATCTGCACGTCGCCCGCGAGCAGCGCGGCGGTGCGCGACGCGTTGTTGGAGATCAGCTTGAGCGTCACCTTCTGCCAGGCCGGCTTGTCGCCCCAGTAGGCGTCGTTGCGCAGGAGCACGACGCGGTCGTTGGGGACGAACTCGGCGAAGCGGAACGGGCCCGTGCCGCTCGCGGCCTTGCCGGAATTGAAG
>VGDA01000155.1 GCA_016869915.1 Alphaproteobacteria bacterium | reverse complement strand
GTCCCACCACGCGCGCTCGCAATGCGAGGAGCCGTAGACGATCTCGAAATGGACGTCCGGGTGCTCGAGGCCGATGCGCGCCAGCTGCAGGAAGTCGCGCGGGCTCAGCCACATGCTCAGGCGGCGTTTGTCGAGCGGCTTGTCGCCGTAGTTGCCGATGCGCACGCACAGGCTCTCGACGCCGTACTTGTCGGCGTAGAGCGCGGCCAGCGCCTCGCCATAGGCCTTGCTGACGCCGTAGCGGCTGTCGGGCCTGGGCTGCACGCGGTTGTCGATCCGGCGGGTGCGCCGGTAGAAGCCGACGACGTGGTTCGTCGACGCGAAGATCACGCGCTTCACGCCCTTGCGCCGCGCGGCCTCGTAGAGGTTGTAGCAGCCGACGATGTTGGCGGGATGGATCTCCTCCCAGCTGTCCTCGACGCTGCGGCCGCCCAGGTGGACGATCCCGTCGACGCCCCCGCAGATCGACTCGACCTGGGCGAGGTCGGCGAGGTCGGCGGCGACGAAGCGCTCGGCGGGCGCGAGGTCGGCGGGCGCGACCCGGTCGCTCAGCACCAGTTCCGGATAGATGCCGCGCATGAGGCCGCGAAGGCTCCTTCCGATGCCGCCGGCCGCGCCGGTGATCAGGACCCGCTTCATCTTCCTGCCCATCTCTCGCTCCCTGCCATTGCGCGGGCCTTGGCCTGCCGCCCGCCACGGGGCGGAAATCTATGCGACCGGCACGGGTATGCCCAATGCTTCGCTACCCCTTTTGCTTGACGCTCCCGCGCCGGACTCGGTCTACTCGCGACCGTCCGGACGGCCGCCTGGCCGCCGGGAAAGGGAGGACGCATGACATCTCGCAGGCAATTCCTGGCGCGCCTCGCGCTGGGCACGGCCCTCGCGATCTCGCTGCTGCCCGCGCTGGAGGCCAAGGCCCAGAGCGCGCTGTCGCAGTCCGGGCTCGTCGGCAAGCCGGAAGGCATCACGATCATCACCGACGAGGCCCAGTGGCCGAAGTCGTTCAACGAGGCACCCCAGCTCGCCGATCTGGTGAGGCAGGGCAGGCTGCCCGCGGTGAAGGACCGCCTTCCCCAGGACCTGATGGTCATCAAGCCCGTCCAGGAGATCGGCAAGTATGGCGGCGTCTGGCGCCGCGGCTTCACCGGGCCGGGCGACAACGAGAACGGCAACCGCATCAACGCCTCCGACCGCCCGATCCTGGTCGACCACACCGGCGCCAAGCCGAACCCGTCCCTCGCCAAGGGATGGAAGATGAGCGACGACGGCAAGACCTTCACGCTCAACCTGCGCCGCGGACTGCGCTGGTCCGATGGCGCGCCGATGACGGCGAACGACTTCGTGTTCTGGTTCGAGGACGTGTACGGCAACAAGGACATCGTGCCGACGCCGATCAGCGACATGTCGCCGCAGGGCAGGCCCGGGCGCATCGTCAAGGTCGACGACTACACGGTGAATTTCGAATTCGACGTGCCGTTCTATCTCTTCGAGGACCTGATGGCCGGCGACACGCTGATCGGCGGCGGTCAGGCGGTCCGGCAATCCGACAAGCGCAGCCATGGGGCCTATGCTCCCGCCCACTACCTCAAGCAGTTCCTGCCGAAATATGTGCAGGGCGGCGTCGAGGCTGCGAACGCGGCCGCCCGCGCCGAAGGCTTCGACAACTGGGTCGCGCGCCTGCACTTCAAGAAGGACTGGACGCTCAATCCCGAGCTGCCGGTGCTTGGCCCGTTCAAGACGGTCCAGCCGATCAACCGCGCCACCTGGGTGATGGAGCGCAACCCGTACTACTGGGCGGTCGACACCGCGGGCAACCAGCTTCCGTATCTCGACGGTGTCGTCATGACGCTCGCCGAGAACCTCGAGGTGCTGAACCTGCGCGCGATGGCCGGCGAATACGACCTGCAGGAGCGCCACATCGACATCGGCAAGCTGCCGGTGATCCTCGAGAACCAGGCGCGTGGACGCTACAAGGTCCATCTCGACCTCGCGCTCAACGGTTCCGACGCGATCTACTACTTTAACCAGAGCTTCGAAGCGGATCCCGAGATCGCCAAGTGGCTGCGCAACGTCGACTTCAGGCGCGCGCTGTCGCTTGCCCTCGACCGCAGGCAGCTCAACGAGGCGTTCTGGCTCGGCGTCGCCGTGCCGGGCTCCGTCGCGCCGGGCGAGGCCCTGCCCCACTTCCCGGGACCGGGCTGGCGCGAGAAATGGTCGACCTTCGACCAGAAGCAGGCCAACGAGATGCTTGACCGCATCGGCCTGACACGCAAGGACGCGCAGGGCTTCCGCCTGCGCACCGACAACGGTCAGCGTCTGCGCCTGCAGATCCAGGCCGTGCAGGCCTTCCTGCCCTGGCCGAAGATCTCCGAGATGGTCGCCGACCAATGGGCGAAGGTGGGCATCCAGGCCGACGTGCGCGACACCGAGCGTACGCTCGCCATGACGCGCACATCCAATAACGAGCACCAGATCATGGTCTGGAACAACGGCGGCACGGAGCTGCTCTATCTGTTCCCGCGCCATGCGATCCCGGTCGAAGCGCCACCGAGCGAGGCCTTCATGGGGCCCGAGCACGGCAAGTGGTTCGCCTCGGGCGGAGCCCAGGGCAAGAAGCCGGAGGATCAGGAAATCCTGAAGATCTTCGACCTCTTCCGCTCGGCCGCCGGGCAGAAGACCGAAGACCGCATCAGGACGGCGCAGGAGATCTGGAAAATTGTCATCGACCAGCAATACGGCATAGGCACCGTCGGACAGTCCTCGGCGCTGATGGGCGTGCGTCTGGTGAGCAACCGACTGGGCAACATCCCGTCCCGCAACTGCATCGCGCAGCATTGCCGGACCCCGGGCGGCGCCCACCCAGAGACGTGGTTCTACAAGAATTGACCCACGTCCTGGCGATCGTGAAGACGGAGCGGCCCGTGGATGACCTCCACGGGCCGGCTGCCGCATGGTGACCTATATCCTTCAGCGCCTGGCGCTGGCCCTGGTGACGATCTGGGCGATCTCCGTCGTGTCCTTCGTCATCATCCAGCTGCCGCCCGGCGACTTCGTCGATTCCTACATCATGAACCTCGCTGCCTCGGGCTCAGCCGTGCGCGCCGAGGAGGCCCAGGTCCTGCGCGAGCAATACGGGCTCGACAAGCCGATCTGGGTCCAGTACGCGAAATGGATCAGCCGCGTCGCCGCTGGCGATTTCGGCATGTCGATGGAATGGGGACGACCGGTGATCGAGGTCATCGGAGACCGTCTCTGGCTGACCATCGTCATCTCGTTCGCGGCGATCATCATCACCTGGGGGCTTGCCCTGCCGATCGGCATCTATTCCGCCGTGCGGCAGTACTCCTTCGCCGACTACATCTTCACTTTCGTCGGCTTCGTCGGGCTCGCGGTCCCGAATTTCCTGCTCGCGCTGATCATCATGTATTTCGGCTTCAAGTTCTTCGACATGAACATCGGCGGACTCTTCTCGGCGCAGTACCAGCTCGCGCCGTGGTCGGCCGGCAAGGTCTGGGACATGATGAAGCATCTGCCGCTGCCCGCCCTGATCCTCGCGCTCGCCGGCACCGCCCAGTTGATCCGCATCATGCGCGCCAACCTGCTCGACGAGCTTCGCCGCCCCTATGTCACGACGGCGCGCGCCCGCGGACTGCCCGAATGGCGGGTGATCCTCAAATATCCTGTGCGCGCCGCGCTTAACCCGTTCGCGAGCACCATCGGCTATCTGCTTCCTTTCGTGGTCTCGGGCTCGATCGTGGTGTCGTTGGTGCTGTCGCTTCCGACGGTCGGACCGCTGCTTCTGCGGTCGCTGATCGCGCAGGACATGTTCCTCGCCGGAACCATCGTCCTGCTGCTCGGCATCCTGACCGTCATCGGCACCTTCCTGTCGGATCTGATCCTGATGTGGATAGATCCAAGGATCCGAGCGGGGATGCACGGATGAGCGCGCCTGCCGCACCGGCACCGGCGTCCGGAACGCCGCTGGTCACCGTCGCCGAAGAGCGCGTCGCCGCGGCGACCCAACTCCAGCTTACCTGGTGGCGCTTCCGCAAGCACAAGCTTGCGGTCGCGAGCGGGGTCCTCGTGATCCTGTTCTATCTGGGCGCGTTGTTCGCGGATTTCCTGGCGGTCACCCCGCCCCATGCGACCGATGCCTCGCGCAGCTATATCCCGCCCCAGAAGATCCACTGGTTCGACGAAGGCGCGTTCCGCCCCCATGTCTATGCGCTCAAGGGCAGGCGCGACATGCGCACCTTCAAGCTCGTCTACACGCCCGATCCGACCGACAAGCGGTACCTCACGCTGTTCGCGCCCGGATACCGATACTCCTTCCTCGGCATGTTCGAGACCGACGTCCATCTCCTCGGCCTCGACCGCGGCAAGCCCGAGGACGCCTTGTTCCTGCTCGGCACCGACCAGCTTGGACGCGACGTCTGGTCCCGTCTTATGGTGGCGACGCGCACGTCGCTGACCGTCGGCCTGGTCGGGGTCACGCTGTCGCTTTTCCTGGGCGTGCTGCTGGGAGGCATATCCGGCCTCTACGGCGGCATCGTCGACACGGCTATCCAACGCGTCATCGAGATATTGCGATCGATCCCCACGATCCCGCTCTGGATGGGGCTCGCGGCGGCGCTTCCCGCCACATGGTCCGTGACCCAGGTCTACATCGCGATCACGGTCATCATCTCCCTCATCGGATGGACCGAACTGGCCCGCGTCGTCCGCGGCCGTTTCCTCGCGCTGCGCGAGGAGGATTTCGTCACCGCCGCCGAGCTCGCCGGCGCCTCGCGCCTGCGCATCATCTTCCGGCACATGGTTCCCTCTTTCCTGTCGCATATCATCGCCGCGGTCAGCCTCGCGCTGCCGGCGATGATCATCAGCGAGACGACCCTCTCCTTCCTCGGCCTCGGACTGCGTCCGCCCGCGATTTCCTGGGGCGTGCTGCTCCAGGACGCCCAGAACATCCAGGCGCTGGGGATAGCGCCCTGGCTTCTCTCGGTGGCGGTGCCCGTCATCATCGTCATCCTGGCCTTCAATTTCCTCGGCGACGGCCTGCGCGACGCGGCGGATCCCTATGGCTGATCCGATCCTGTCGGTGCGCGGCCTGGAAACCTTCTTCCACGGCGACGAGGGCATCGTGCGCGCCGTGGACGGCGCCTCCTTCGACCTGTATCCCGGCCGCACGCTCGGGATCGTCGGCGAATCGGGATGCGGCAAGAGCGTGACCGCCCGCTCCATCCTGCGCATCGTCGAGCGCCCCGGACGGGTCGAGAGCGGGTCGATCATGCTCCGTCGCGCCGACGGCAGCGCCGTGGACCTCGCCCAACTCGATGCGCGCAGCAAGGACATGCGCGACATCCGCGGCGGCGAGATCGGCTACGTCTTCCAGGAGCCGATGAGTTCGCTTTCCGCCTATCACACGATCGGCAACCAGCTGATCGAGGCGATCAGGCTCCACCGGCGGATGAGCAAGCAGGATGCCCGCGCGCGGGCTGTCGAGCTGCTGCGCATGGTCGGGATCCCGCGCCCGGAGCAGCGCGTCGATTCCTACTCCTTCGAGCTGTCGGGCGGGCTGCGGCAGCGCGTGATGATCGCGCTCGCCCTCGCCGCCGAGCCGCGCATCCTGATCGCCGACGAGCCCACAACGGCGCTCGACGTCACGACCCAGGCGCAGATCCTCGACCTCATCCGCCGCATCCAGCGCGAACGCAACCTGGCCGTCGTGCTGATCACCCACGACATGGGCGTGATCGCCGAAATGGCCGACGCGGTCGCCGTGATGTACCTGGGCAAGGTCGTCGAGGCAGGCCCCGTCGACACGATCTTCCACGCCCCGAAGCACCCCTACACGCAGTCGCTGCTGCGCTCGATCCCGTCGGTGCTGGCCGAGCCGCTGTCGCGGCTGGCCACAATCACCGGCAGCATCCCCCATCCCTTCGCGCGCCCGGCGGGCTGTCCGTTCCATCCCCGTTGCCCCAGCTTCGTTCCGGGAACCTGCGACGTCGGGAGCCCCGAGGTCGTCCGGCTGGCGCCCGACCACGAGGCGCGTTGCTTTCTCTTCGACCAGCCGCGCGAGACCGCCCGATGACCGCCGCGACGCCCGTGCTTTCGGTCGAAGGCCTGCGCAAGTATTTCCCGATCCGCCGCGGTGTCCTGCGCCGCGTGGTTGGACACGTTAAGGCGGTCGACGACGTATCCTTCTCTATCGCGCGCGGCGAGACGCTTTCGCTCGTGGGCGAATCCGGTTGCGGCAAGACCACCACCTCGCGCTGCATCCTGCGCGCCGTGCAGCCGAGCGCCGGCAGCATCCGCTTTCTCGCCGCCGAGGGACGCCCGGTCGACGTCGCCAGCCTGCCGCGCGCCGAACTGCGCCCGGTCCGCCGGCAGATGCAGATGATCTTTCAGGATCCCTATTCCTCGCTGAACCCAAGGATGACGATCTCGGACATCATCGGCGAGCCGCTCCTGGTCAACGGCATGGGCGACCTCGAATCGCGGCGCAAGCGCGTGGCCGAGTTGCTCGACGTCGTGCAGCTGCCGCGCGCCTACATGAACCGCTTCCCGCATGCCTTCTCCGGCGGGCAGCGCCAGCGAATCGGCATCGCGCGGGCGCTCGCGCTCAACCCCGCGCTGATCGTCGCCGACGAGCCGGTCTCCGCGCTCGACGTCTCGGTGCAGGCCCAGATCATCAACCTGATGCTCGAGTTGCAGCAGCGGCTGGGCCTGTCCTACCTCTTCGTCGCCCACGACCTCTCGGTCGTGAAGCATGTCAGCCACCGCGTCGCGGTCATGTATGTCGGCCGAATTGTCGAGGTAGCCGACACGCGGACCATCTTCGCCAAGCCCCGCCATCCCTATACCGAGGCCCTGCTCTCGGCCGTGCCCGTGCCCGACCCGCGCAAGCGCGCGAGCCGCATCGTGCTGGAGGGCGAGGTCGCCGATCCGTCGAACGTGCCGGCGGGCTGCGCCTTCCACCCGCGCTGCCCCTACGCGACCGATCGGTGCCGGAGCGAGAGGCCCGAGCTTCGCGATGCCGGCGGCGGCAACCTCGTCGCCTGCCACCGCGCCGACGAGCTCGCGCTGCGCGGCGTCGCCGCGTGACGCGCGGCCCAGGACCTCAATAGGCGGGCTGCGCGCCCCGGCTGCGCAGCGCGACGACGACCAGCGTCGCGGTCATCACGACCTCGCCTGCCTGGTTGCGGGCCTCGACGGCGAGCCTGAGCGTGCCGCGATCCGGCTTCGAGCGCGACGGCACGATCTCCGTCACGACCGCGCTTGCGCGCAGCGTGTCGCCCGGCCTCACCGGCTTGATCCACCTGAGCTCGTCGATCCCAGGCCCGCCGAGGTTGGCGTCGACCAGGAACCCCGTCTGGTAGAGCAGCCGGAAGGCGACGACCATCGTCTGGAAGCCGCTGGCGATCAGCCCGCCGAAATGGCTGCGCCGCGCGGCCTCCGCGTCGACATGGAAGGGCTGGGGGTCCCACTCGCGCGCGAAGCCGACGATGTCGGCCTCGCCCAGCGTCATGCCCTTGCTCTCGAACCGGTCGCCGACCTCCATCTCGTCGAGGAAGAGGTTGGCGCGCGGCGCGTCGTCGCGAGGCTTCACCGGATGGCGCTCGCGATCGCCTTGCCGACATCGACCGTGCTCGCGGTGCCGCCGAGGTCGCGCGTGCGCGGCCCGCCATTGGCGAGCACGTCCTCGATCGCGCGCATCACCGACTGCGCGGCGTCCTTGTGGCCCAGGTGCTCGAGCATCATCGCCGCCGACCAGATCTGGCCGATCGGGTTCGCGATTCCCTTGCCCGCGATGTCGGGCGCCGAGCCGTGCACGGGCTCGAACATCGAGGGGAACTCGCCCGAGGGGTTGAGGTTGCCGGACGGCGCGATGCCGATGCCGCCGACCACGGCCGGGCCGAGGTCGGTCAGGATGTCGCC
>VGDA01000154.1 GCA_016869915.1 Alphaproteobacteria bacterium | reverse complement strand
CGCGGCTCTCGGAGACCGAGTTCCTCGTCGTCACGGGCTCCGCGACCGTGCCGCGCGACCTCGACTGGCTCAGGCGGCACATCCCGGCCGACGCGCGCTGCGTCGCCACGGACGTCACGTCGGGCGAGGCCTGCATCGCCGTCATGGGGCCGCGCGCGCGCGAGCTGCTGGCGCCGCTCGTGGATGCCGACCTCTCGAACGCCGCCTTCCCCTTCGGCACCGCGCGCACGATCGAGATCGGCATGGCGATGGCGCGCGCGCATCGCATCACCTACGTGGGCGAGCTGGGCTGGGAGCTCTACGTGCCATCGGACATGGCGCGGCACGTCTTCGACGTGGTCGCCGCGCGCGGCGACGGGATGGGGATGCGGCCCTGCCGCATCGAGAAGGCCTATCGCCACCATGGCCACGACATCAGCTGCGAGGACCACGTGCTGGAGGCCGGGCTCGGCTTCGCGGTGAAGACGGGCAAGAAGGCGGGGCGCTTCGGCGACTTCGTCGGCCGCGCCGCGGTGCTCGAGCGCGCCGCGCAGGGCCTGCGCCGGCGGATGCTGCAGTTCCGGCTCGACGACCCGCAGCCGCTGCTCTTCCACAACGAGCCGATCCTGCGCGACGGGCGGATCGTCGGCCGCGTCACGTCGGGCGCCTACGGCCACCATCTCGGCGCCGCCATCGGGCTGGGCTACGTGCCCGTCGAGGCCGGCGAGGGGGAGGCGGAACTGCTCGGCGCGCGCTGGGAGATCGAGGTCGCCGGCACGCGCTTCGCCGCGCGCGCCAGCCTGCGGCCCATGCACGACCCGAGGTCGGAAAGGCCGCGCGCATGACCCTCACCCCGCAGGCAAGGCGCGCCATGGAGCTCGCGGGCGACCTGCCGACCGGCCTCTCCCCGCCGGAGCTCAGGACGATGTACGCGGCGCAGCGCGCGCGGCTGCAGCCGCCGCGGCCCGAGGTCGCGCGCGTCGAGGACATCTCGATCCCGGGCCGCGACGGGCCCGTGCCCGCGCGGCTCTACGTGCCGCGCGACGACGGCGCGCCGCGGCCGCTGATGGTCTACCTGCATGGCGGCGGCTGGGTCGTGGGCAGCGTCGAGGGCTACGACACGACCTGCCGGCGCCTGGCGCTGAAGGGGGATTGCGCGGTCGTCTCGGTCGAGTACCGGCTCGCGCCGGAGCATCCCTTCCCGGCGGCGCTGCACGACGCGTGGGACGCGACGGCCTGGTGCGCGCGAGAGGCCGCGCGGCTTGGCGGCGACGCGGGCCGGCTGGTGGTCGCGGGCGACAGCGCGGGCGGCACGCTCGCGGCCGTCGTCGCGCTGATGGCGCGCGACGCGGGCGCGCCGCGCATCGCGCTGCAGGTGCTCGTCTACCCGGTCGTCGACCTGGTGCGCGAGACCGACGCGCATGTCCGCAACGCCGAGGGCTACATGCTCACGACCGCGGCGCTGCGATGGTTCTACGACCGCTACGTCCCCGACCGCGCGATGCGCGCGGACTGGCGCGCCTCGCCGCTGCTCTGCCCGGTGCTGCGCGGCGTCGCGCCCGCGCTGGTGATCGCGGCCGAGCACGACCCGCTGGTCGACGAGGACGCGGCCTATGCCGGGCGCCTGCGCGACGAGGGCGTGCCGGTCGACTACGCCTGCTTCCCCGGCATGCTCCATCCGTTCTTCACGCTTGGCGGCGTCATCGACGACGCCGCGCGGGCCGAGGACATGGTCGCGGCCGCGGTGGCGCGGCTGCGCTGACGAAGCGCGCGCGCCGCAGCACCCGTTCGGGATCGCTAGCCGCCGGGCCCGCCACGCGCAGGTTCCGGCGCGCCGCGTTTGCCTCTAGTCTTGACCGCGCGGGATGGCGGGCCGGGGGGCTCGCGGCCGCGGGGAGGGAGCTTGGCGCAGGAGCCTGGCGCTGCCACGGGCGAGGAATGGACGCCAGCCGCGACGCCCTATTGGTGGGACGCGGCGCCGCCGGAGGATTCGCGCGTCGAACTGCCTGCGCGCGTCGACGTCGCGATCGTGGGCAGCGGCTTCGCCGGCCTGTCCGCCGCGCTCGAGGCCGCGCGGGCCGGCGCCACCACGCTGGTGCTGGACGCAGGCCCCCTTGGCGGCGGCGCGTCGTCGCGCTCCGGCGGCATGGTGAGCTATGGCCAGAAGCTCGTCCTGACCGAGGCGCTGAAGGGCCTGCCCGTGGCGCGGCAGGTGGCCGCGCTGGAGGACAGCAAGGCGACCTTCGAGTTCCTGAAGGACCTCGTGTCGCGCGAGGGCCTCGATGCCGACCTCCAGCTCTGCGGCCGCTTCTTCGGCGCCTTCGCGCCCTCGCATCTCGAGACGCTGCGCCGCAACGCCGAGACGCTCCATCGTCGCATCGGCGTGACGATCCGCGTGCTGTCGCGCGCGGAGCAGCACGAGGAGGTCGGCTCCGCCTATTTCCATGGCGGCTTCGTGGTGGAGGAGTATGGCGGGCTCCATCCCGCCAAGCTCAACCGCGCGCTTCGCGACGCCGCGCGCCGCGCGGGCGCGACGCTCGCGAGCCATGCACGGGTGCTGTCGACCATGCGCGCGGGCGCCGGCCACGTGCTGCGCACGGAGCGCGGCGAGGTGCGCGCCGACCAGGTGCTCTTCGCGACCAACGGATACACCGACGGCGCCGCGCCATGGCTCGCGCGCCGCGTGCTGCCCGTGGCCAGCTACCAGGTCGCGACGGAGCCGCTGCCGCCAGGCCTGATGGACCGGCTCGTGCCGCGGCGGCGCATGGTGACCGACAGCCGCAGGGAGCTGACCTACGCCCGGCCATCGCCGGACGGCACGCGCATCCTGTTCGGCTGCCGGCCGCGGGCGATCGACGCGGATCCGCCCCGGCTCGCGGGCCGCTTGCGCGCGCGCATGCTGCGCATCTGGCCGGAACTCGCGGGGCTGCGGATCACGCATGCGTGGGGCGGCTTCGTCGGCATGACCGCCGACCGCATCGCCCATGTCGCGGAGAAGGACGGCGTCCTGCACGCGGCGGGCTGCAACGGCAACGGCGTCGCGCTGATGACGTTCCTCGGGTGGCATGCGGCGCAGCTCATGCTCGGGCGCACCAACCGGCGCGCCTTCTTCGCGGACATTCCCTTCCCGGCGCTGCCCGCGCCGGCGCGCGCGCCCGGCTTCGTCGCGCTGGCGAGCGCCGCCTACCACCTGCGCGACTTCGCGGACAACCCGGGCGAGGTCGCGCGCGAGCGCCTCGGCCGGGCCGCGCCGGCTTCCACCCAGCAACGCAAGAAGGAGACGACGCCATGAACAAGACGCGCTTCGCGGCAGCCCTGCTCGCCCTCGGCCTCGCCGCCGGCCAGGCGGTGGCGCAGCAGCTCCCGCCGCTGCCGCAATCCATCCGCGACCACGGCGTGCTGCGCGCCGGCGTGCGCTGCGACCAGCCGCCCTATGGCTTCCGCGGATCCGATGGCGGCTTCGCCGGCGTCGAGGTCGAGATGGCGAGGCAGATGGCCGCCTGGGCCTTCGGTGCCGCCGACAAGATCGACCTGCAATGCGTGACCGCCGACAACCGCATCCCGCAGCTCAACGCCCAGCGCGTCGACCTGCTGATCGCGACGCTCGGCGTGACGCCGGAGCGCGCGCGCGTGATCGACTTCTCGGACGCCTACCGCTGGGGCGGATCGGACCTGCTGGTCAAGAAGGGCAGCCCGATCCAGAAGCTCGACGACGTGCGCAACCGCACGGTGATCATGCTCCGCGGCACGACGCAGGCGCTCTGGTTCGACGCCAACATGCCGGGGCTGCAGTCGCTGCGCCTCAACACGGCCTCGGACGCGCTCCAGGCGCTGCAGCAGGACCGCGGCGAGGCCTATGCGCACGACGCCGCGACGCTGATCGTGATCGCGGCGCGCGACCCGAGCCTGCGCCTCGTCGGCGAGCCCTTCGCGATCGCGGACGCCGCCGTGGGGCTGCGCAAGAACGAGGCGCAATGGGGGGCGTGGATCAACGCCGCGCTCGCGCGCATGAAGGCCGAGGGCCTCTACACCACCTGGCTCGAGCGCTGGGTGCCGGCGGAGATCCGCCAGCCCTACACCGACGCCTTCATCAAGCCGCGCCCCACGGCGCGCTGAGGCCCGGGCATGGAGTTCGACCTCGCCTACCTGGCACGGCAGGTGCCGGCGCTGCGCGCCGGCTTCCTGCTGACGATCCAGGTCAGCGCGATCGCCGTGCTCCTGTCGGTCGGCATCGGCCTGGTCGGCGCCTGCCTGCGCGTGATGCGCGTGCCGGTGCTCGCCCAGGCCGTTGCCGCCTATGTCGAGTTCATCCGCAACACGCCGCTGCTCGTGCAGCTCTTCTTCGTCTTCTTCGGCCTGCCGGCGCTCGGCCTGAAGCTGTCGCTGTTCTGGTCGGGCGTCGTGGCGCTGACGCTCTGGGCCGGTGCCTTCCAGGTGGAGAACGTGCGCGGCGGGCTCGCGGCCATATCCCCGGGCCTGCGCGAGGCGGCGCGCGCGCTCGCCCTGTCGCGTAGCCAGTACCTGCGCCTCGTCGGGCTACCGATGGCGGTGCGGACGGGACTGCCGTCCATGCTGAACACCTGCGTGTCGCTGGTGAAGAACAGCGCCTATGTCTCCGCCATCGGCCTGCAGGACCTCGCCGGCGTCGCCTTCGACCGCATCGCCAGCGACTTCCGCGCCTTCGAGATGCTGGCCGTCCTTCTTGTCGGCTACCTCGCCCTCGTGCTTTCGCTCAGCGCGGCGGTGCGGCTGCTCGAGCATCGGCTTCAGACGCCGTTCCGCCCATGAGCTACGCCCTGCAGCAGATCGTCGAGAACGCGCCGCTGCTGCTGATCGGGCTGCGCGCGACGCTCATGCTCGCCGTCGTGACGCTCGCGGCGTCGACCGCGATCGGGGTCGTGCTCGGCACCCTGGCGACGCTCAGGCCGCGCTGGATCCGCGCCTGCGTCGCGCTCTACGTCGAGGTCTTCCGCGACATCCCCCTGATCGTCACGATCTTCGCGATCTTCTTCGGCGCGCCCTTCCTCGGGGTGCCGCTCAAGCCCTTCCCGGCGGTGGCGCTGGGCCTGTCGCTCTGGGGCGGGGCGAACGGCGCGGAGATCGTGCGCGGCGGCATACTCAGCGTCTCGCGTGGCCAGCTCGAGGCGGCGACGGCGCTCGGCCTGCGGACATGGAAGATCTACCTGCTCGTCCTCTGGCCGCAGGCGCTGCGCGCGGTCCTGCCTGCCTATACCGGCCTGCTCGCCCTCATCGTGCAGTCGACCTCGCTGGGCGCGCTGGTCGGCGTGACCGAGTTCCTCAAGGCGGGCGGCCTGATCATCGAGCGCAGCACGGTGATGCAGGGCATCAACCCGGCCTTCGGGATCTACTTCTTCGTGCTCTGCACCTATTTCGCGATCTGCTCCGTGCTGACGCTCGCGTCGCGCCGCCTCGAGCGTCGCCTCGGGCGCCAGGCGGGCGGCGGCGCGACGATCCGCGCGCCCGACGCGTCGCGGCTCTGATCCATCCCGGAGGAACGTCCCATGTCGCATGCATCGAAGGTGAGCCGCCGCCTGACGGAGGCCGTGGCCCCCGAGGTCATCGAGCACGTCTACGCGCCTCGCCTCGCCGCGGAGATGGTGGTCGTCTTCCCGCTGCTCTCGGCCGCCAACGCCGCGCACCTCGTCATGCTGGAGCGGCAGGGCATCCTGTCGCGCGCGCATGCGCGCGCCATCGCCGGCGCGCTGCTGCGCATTGACGAGGAGGGCGCGGGCGCGATCGACCCCGACCCGGCGCTGGAGGACGCCTACTTCAACGTCGAGGCGCGGCTCGTCGCGCTGTGCGGCGCGGACGCCGGCGGGCGGCTGCACATCGCGCGCAGCCGCAACGACCTTTCGGCCGCGCTCGACCGGATGCGGGCGCGCGAGGTGCTGCTGCGGCTCGTCGCCGGCGCCCTCGCGCTCCGCCGCACGCTGCTCGAGCGCGGCGCGCTCTTCGCGGAGGTCGTGATGCCGGGCCACACGCACCTGCAGCCCGCGCAGCCGATCACCTTCGGCTACTACCTGACCGGCCTCGCCTCGGCGCTCGCGCGCGACACGGCGCGGCTGCTCGACGCCTGGCCGCGGCTCAACCTGTCCCCGATGGGCGCCGCGGCAATGGCGACCACGACCTTCCCGATCGACCGGCCGCTCGTGGCGCGGCTGCTCGGCTTCGACGGCGTCCTCGAGCACGGGCTCGACTGCGTCGCCAGCCGCGACTTCTCGGTCGAGCTTGTCGCCGCCGCCGCGCAGCTCGCGCTGACGCTGAGCCGCTTCGCGCAGGACATGCATGTCGCGGTGTCGCACGAATTCTCGGCCGTCGCGTTCCCGGATTCGGTCTGCGGCACGTCCTCGATCATGCCGCAGAAGAAGAACCCGGTCGTGCTCGAGCACCTGAAGGGCAAGGCCGCGCATGTCGTGGCTGCCTTCGCCTCGGTCGGCGCGTGCATCCGCGCGAGCCACTTCACCAACACGCTCGACGCGCATCGCGAGGGCCAGGCGATGGCGTGGCCGGCGCTGGTCGAGGCGGAGCGCGCGCTGGCGCTCGCGCAGATCGCGGCGGCGAGCGCGCGGCCCAGCGAGGAACTCCTCCTGGCGCGCGCGCGCGCGAACTTCTCGACCGCCACAGACCTCGCCGATGCCCTGGTGCGTGGTGCGGCGATGGACTTCCGCACGGCGCACCATGTCGCCGGCGCCGTGGTCCGCCGGCTCATGGACGCCGGGCTCGGCGCGCACCAGGCCGACGCGGCGCTGGTCGACGCGGCGGCGATGGAGGTCGCCGGCCGCAAGGCGGGGCTGCCGGACGACGTGGTGGCGCGGGCGCTCGATCCCGTGCGCGGCGTCGCCGCGCGCGACGTCCTCGGCGGCCCGGCGCCGGTCGAGGTCCGGCGCATGGCGGCCAGCATGGAGGCGGCGCGCCTCGTGGACGCGGCGCGGTTCGACGGCTTCCGCGATCGTCTCGCGGGCGCCGCCGGGGAGCGGACAGCGGCGTTGCGCGCGCTCGCCGCCTGACCCACCCCGTGCTGCGCGATGCGGGTCGCCCTGGCCGCTTCGACGGTGCGGCGGCTCGCGTGTTGACGTCGCCGAAGGCGCGACGATAAGTGACCGGCATCAGGAACGAGGAAGAACCCCATGTCGACACCCGGAGCAGCAATCCACGCCCAGAGGCGCGCGTGAGCTTGTCCGCGAATTTCACCCCCGTCGCCTCCGCCATCGGCGGCGCGATGATAGGCGCGGCCGCGGTCGCGCTCATGGCCGCGTTTGGCCGGATCGCGGGCGTCAGCGGGATCGCCTCGCGCCTGCTGCCGCCGCATGCCGACGACGGCTTCGCCGGGCGCCTCGCCTTCGTGCTCGGCATCGCCGCCGCGCCGCTCGTCGCGTGGATCGCGTCCGGCGCGATGCCCGTGCCGCGCATCGAGGCATCGATCCCGGTGCTCGCGATCGCAGGACTGCTCGTCGGCTTCGGCTCCACCTGGGGCAGCGGTTGCACCTCCGGGCACGGCGTCTGCGGCCTCTCGCGCCTGTCGCCGCGCTCGCTGGTCGCCACCCTGGCCTTCATGGCCACGGGCATGGCGACCGTCTTCGTCGTCCGCCATCTCGGCTGAGGCGCGCCATGGCCATCCTCGTCCAGTTCGCCATCGGCCTCGTGTTCGGGCTCGGCCTCGTCGTCGCCGGCATGTCCGATCCCGCCAAGGTCCTCGACTTCCTCGACGTCGCCGCGATCGCCTCGGGCGGCTGGGATGCGAGCCTCGCCTTCGTGATGGCCGGCGCGATCGTCGTCGCCCTGCCGGGGTACAGGCTGGTGCTGCGCCGGCGTGCGCCGCTCCTCGCCGAGCGATTCCAGCTGCCGACCGGCTCGGAGATCGACGCGAAGGTCGTGGCCGGGCCTGCCATCTTCGGCATCGGCTGGGGCCTCGCCGGCATCTGCCCGGGTCCCGCCTTCGCGCTGCTCGCGAGCGGTGGCGCGGCCGCCTGGGTCTTCGTCGCGG